>DFGU01000062.1:0-908 GCA_002371785.1 Bacteroidales bacterium UBA3742 | reverse complement strand
GTAACCCGTAACCCTTACACCGACATCAGTCGGTAGCTCAAATAGCCTGCATATACTAATAACAGTACGGCGCCTCCCCAGCGTTTGAGTTCACGTTCGCGGTTGGTCTTCACCAGCAACCATACCAATATGCTGCCCAGCGCAGCCATCCAGGCATCTACTTCTATTCCCTCGTAAGCCGGCAACGGACGCACCATAGCACTCGTAGCCAGCACGAAGAAGACGTTGAAGATATTCGAACCGATCACGTTACCCAGCGCGATGTCGCAGTTGTGCTTAAAGGCCGCCATCACCGACGTCGCCAATTCCGGCAACGAGGTGCCCAGCGCCACTACCGTCAGACCAATCACAGCTTCCGACACACCGCAGCGCGTAGCGAGATCCACCGCACTCTTGACGATCATTTCACCACCTATCACCAGTCCGGCGATACCCACCAACATCAGCAGGATAGCCTTGCCGGTACTCATCGGTTGAATCTGCTCGGCACCCGCATCATCCGGATGGTCCTTGGCATGGCGGAAGGTGCTATAAAGGAATATGCAGAACAGCAGCAACAGGATAATTCCGCCCATTCGGCTGATGCCGCGTCCCTCTTCGCCAAACGGACTCTGCACGGCTACCTCGCCGTACACCAGTATGCCGGCGATGATCGACATCGGGATGTCGAAGTCGCGACTATGCTTCTGTGATACCACGGGATATACCAGCGCCGTCAGACCCAGGATGACGAAGGTATTGATGATATTCGAACCCAGGATATTGGTGATGGCCAGGTCGGTACTGCCCTCGGCCACCGACACCATGTTTACTACAAACTCCGGCATCGACGTACCAAAAGCCACTACGGTCAGACCGATTACCAAATCGCTGATACCGAATCGTTTAGCAATAGATGACGCACCGTC
>DFGU01000011.1:32002-34593 GCA_002371785.1 Bacteroidales bacterium UBA3742 | reverse complement strand
CAACGTATGTCTGCGTGACCGGCAGCTACGCGACGGAGAGTGTGAACCGATGGCCGTGATGAACAATCTGAGTCATGGGCTATATGGAAAAACGCTCGGTATCATCGGCATGGGACGCATCGGACAGGCCTTGGCACGACGGGCTCTGGCCTGCGGCATGAAGATAGTCTATCACAACCGACGTCGCCTGCCTGTGGAGATCGAGCAACGCTACGAGGCCCACTACCTGCCGCAAGACGTACTGCTGCAACAGGCTGATTTTGTGTCGCTCAACCTACCCTACACCCCCGAATCACACCACTTGATAGGTGCGCCGCAACTGACGCTCATGCGCTCGACGGCATACCTAATTAATACCGCGCGCGGCGCGCACGTGGACGAAGCAGCCCTGATTCGTGCGTTGAAAGCGGGACAAATAGCGGGTGCGGCGATGGATGTGTATGAACATGAACCGCAGATTTCGGACGAGTTACTACGGATGCCTAATGTAGTACTTTCGCCGCATACAGGCACAGGCACATGGGAAGGACGCCTGGCTATGTGCGAAGAAGTGACCGACAATATACTGGCTTTTGCTGATAATGAACTAACTAAAATGAATATCGTATTATGAAAAAGATCATGCTTTTTGTTGCAGCCGCCATGCTGATGGCAGGTTGCGGTTTTCTGCAGAACACCACCAGTAGTGAAACCACCACGACGCAGGCACAGACCACGACGCCGACCGACCCGATGGTGGCCGGACAAGGTGCAGGTAATGCCCTGCATGCGCTTTATACCCAGTATAAGGCCGATGGCAACAAGTTCAACTACAAGAACACGCAGAACATCCTGAACACCGTTACCCTGATTGCCAACTGCGAGAACCTGAAGACGCAGTATAAGGACAAGACCTACCTGCAGAACTTCGGCAAGGGACTGATTGCCAGCTCGATGGGATTGGTAACCCAGCAAAACGTAACGACCGTGACCAACAGCCTGGTGGATATGGTCAAGAACAGCGAGACCGTTCAGAACGCTACGACCAGCGTACAGAATACCGCCAGCACCGCTGCCGGATATGCTAATACGGCTTCGCAGTACGCAAGCGCGCTGAGCACGCTGCTGGGCGCATTCAGTGGAAAGTAATAGTCGAAAGTCAAAAGTCGAAAGGTGCCTCCGGGCACTCCGAATTTAATGTTATGAATATCGTAGATAGATTTCTGAAATACGTGTCGTTCTGCACCACCAGCGACGAGAACACCAACATGACGCCCTCTACGCCGGGCCAGATGGAGTTTGCCCGGTATCTGGCCGACGAACTGAAGCAGATTGGCCTGACGGAGGTGACGCTGGACAAGAACGGCTATATTATGGCAACGCTGGAAAGCAATCAGCCATCAGCCGTCAGCCATCAGATTCCCACCATCGGCTTTATTGCCCATATGGATACGGCGCCGGATGCCAGCGGACGGAACGTAAAACCGCGTATCGTCAAGGCCTATGACGGCCGGGACATCGTGCTCAACGAAGAGGAGCAGATCGTGCTGGAGACGGCTAAGTATCCCGAGATACTGCATTATCAAGGACAGGATATCATCGTGACGAACGGTAAGACCCTGCTGGGTGCGGACGACAAAGCCGGTATCGCCGAGATCGTAACTGCCATGGAGTATCTGGTGCAGCATCCGGAGATCAAGCACGGCAAGATACGCGTGGGCTTCACGCCCGACGAAGAGATTGGTCAGGGGGCAGATCACTTCGACGTGAAAGCCTTCGGAGCCGACTTTGCCTACACGATGGATGGTGGCGCAATAGGTGAACTGGAGTTTGAGAACTTCAATGCCGCCAGTTGCAAGATCCGCGTTCACGGCGTGAACGTACATCCGGGTAGTGCATACCATAAGATGCAGAACTCGATGCGTATTGCCTACCAACTGGCCGTCATGTTGCCGCGCTGGGAGACGCCGGAACATACACAGGGATATGAAGGTTTCTACCATTTGATCGGCATGTCCGGTACGGTAGAGGAGACGACGCTGAGCTACATCATTCGTGATCACGACCGCCACCGCTTCGAGAGCCGCAAGCGCGAGATGGAGCACCTGGTACGCAAAGTGAATCGCGAATATGGCGAGGGAACGGCAGAGATAGAACTTCGCGATCAGTACTACAACATGCGCGAGAAGATTGAGCCCGTGATGCATATCATCAATCTGGCCGAAGAGGCGATGAAGGCCGTAGGCGTTACGCCCGTTGTGAAACCGATACGTGGTGGCACGGATGGCGCACGTCTGAGCTTTGAGGGACTACCCTGCCCCAACATCTTTGCCGGCGGCGAGAACTTCCACAGCCGATATGAGTATCTGCCGATAAGATCTCTCGAAGCCGCACGAGACGTCGTTCTCGAGATCGTTAAGAAGGTTGCTACGCAACGTTAATGAGTTAAAATCGTTTAAAATACAAGATATGTTGAAAACCACACCGTTTACCGATGTGCATATCGCACTCGGTGCCAAGATGGCAGAATTTGCCGGATTTAACATGCCGATCCAGTACCCGACCGGTATCAACCAAGAACATATGATCGTACGCGAAGGCGTAGGCGTGTT
>DFGU01000011.1:10303-31883 GCA_002371785.1 Bacteroidales bacterium UBA3742 | reverse complement strand
TGCAGTATATCACCACCAACGACGTGAGCAAACTGGAGGCCGGAAAGGCGCAATACACCTGCATGCCGAACGGTAAGGGAGGTATTGTGGACGACCTGATCATCTACAAATACTCCACCACAAAGTATCTGATGGTAGTCAATGCCGGCAATATTGACAAAGATTGGGCTTGGGTGAACCATATTCTGGATCTGAAATTCAAGGATGCCGATCTGAAACTGGAAAACGCTTCGGAGCGCTATGGTCAATTGGCTGTTCAGGGTCCGAAAGCTACGGAACTGCTGCAACTGCTGACCGATGCTGACCTGAGTGCGATTCCGTACTATAGCTTCCGTGAGTGGAACTTCGCAGGTGTGCAAGGCGTCATACTGAGCAATACGGGTTATACGGGTGCCGGCGGCTTTGAGCTGTACTTCCCGGCCGAGAAGGGCAAACAGATATGGGATGCGCTCTTCGAAGTAGGTAAACCTTTCGGACTGGCTCCTATCGGACTCGGCGCACGCGACAGTCTGCGTCTGGAGAAATGGTACTGCCTCTACGGTCATGATATCGACGACACCACCTCGCCGCTGGAAGCCGGCTTGGGATGGATCACCAAACTGGATGCTAAGGACTTTATCGACAAGGAGTTCCTGCAGAAGCAGAAAGCCGAAGGCGTACAGCGCAAACTGGTACACTTTGAGTGTCTGGAGCGTGCTATCCCGCGTAACGGCTACGAGATATGCGATGCAGAAGGCAACGTGATCGGCAATGTGACCAGCGGTATCATGCTGCCGAATACCAAGGTAGGTATCGGTATGGGCTACGTGAAGACCGCCTTTGCCAAGAAGGAAACTATCATCTATATCAAGATTCGCGAGAAACTGCAGCCGGCTAAGATAGTATAATAGTCGTTGGTCGTTAGTCGTTTGTCGTTAGAAGTTAGTCGTTGGTCGTTAGAAATATGGAAAAGCGAGTTGCTTTGGTGTTAGGATCCGGCGGCGCACGCGGACTGGCACATATCGGGGCCATTGAGGAACTGGAACAGCGGGGGTATCAAATCACGTCGATTGCCGGTTGCTCGATGGGTTCGATCATCGCCGGCATGTATGCTGCCGGACGACTGAAGGAAGCCAAGGAGTGGTTCTTGCAGGTGGATAAGCAGTTGATCCTGAAGATGATGGACATCAACCTGCTGAGTACGAACTCAATCGTCAAGGGTAGTCGTATCATCGAGGAACTGCAGACCATCGTGCCCGATCAGCCGCTGGAGAGTCTGAGGATACCCTGTTCGCTGGTGGCGGCCGACATGATAGCCACGGATCAGGTGGTGTTCACCAAGGGAAGTCTGTTCGAAGCCGTACGTGCCTCGATCAGTATCCCGCTCTTCTTCGAACCCATACAACGCGGCCGACGACTGCTGGTGGACGGCGGAATACTGAATCCGCTGCCACTGGACGTAGTGAAACGTCAGAAAGGCGATATACTGGTGGCGATGGACATATCGGGCAAGGACAAGATGGCCGTTCCGCAGGAGAACCCCGAGATGGTGAACCTGCGTAAGCCGCTGGATTTCATAGAGAGCAAAGGTATCGGCGTGCCGGAGAGCGTAGAGGACAAACTGCGGGAACTGAGTACGCGCGTGAACGTTATTAGACGCAAGCGCGCGCGCGACCTGCGCCGTAACGTCAGTTTCTTCGGATTGCTCGACCGCATGAACGACATGCAGATTCAGCAGAATACCTTGCTCAGCCTGCGTCTTACCCCACCCGATGTACATGCCGTCATGCCACAGTATGCCTACAACACCTTTGACTTTGACAAAGCCGAAGAGATCATCGAGCAGGGACGACTGTTGATGCGTGGTGCGCTTAACGACTACGAAAAGAAGCTTGCCGCCCAGGCATAAGTCATGAAGGACCGACGCGAATATATCATCAGCAAGGCCATGGAGCTGTATGCGTTGCAGGGATTTGGTGCGACCAGCATCACAGACTTGCAGAACGCGCTGGACATGGGGCGCGGTACGCTCTACTACTACTTCTCGGATCAGGAGGAACTCTTCCAGACCTGCATGGAACGCTATTTTCTGCAACCCAAGCAGGCTGCGCTACAATTACCGGAAAACGTCACGATGGACGAGATGATCGGCGCCATGGAACGCTATCTGGACAGCTTGCAAGCCGCCCTGCTGCAGTTTGAGGACAAGCGCGTGAACACGAGCAACGTCAACAACCTGATGTTTGACGCCTATACTCGCTTTCCGTCGCTTCGCCGCAAGGCACAACGGCTGGCACTTAAGGAACTGGACCTATGGCGACGCGCCATCAACTACGGTCAGCGAACGGGCGATATACGTCGTGACATCGATGCCGAACTGACGGCCATCATGTTTGCCCATATCAAGAACAGCTATGATAGCGGACTGACGGGGGCGAAAATGGACTTCGATTTGCTCAAACGCACGTATCACGGTCTCTATAAATTGATAAAAGCGGTACAAAATTAATAATATTGTCGTTTTTGAACAATAGTTCGAAAATTTAGCAGTAATTTTGCATCCGGTTTTGAAAAAGACCGCATAAAAGAAACAGAAATTTAGCAAAAATAAGTCCTATTCATATGGCAACAAAACATTATTTAGCATATCTCCAGGAGACCATCAAGTCGCAATGGGATATGTTGGCACTCAAGGACATAGATAGCGATAATTCGTACACCTATGGTGATTTGGCAACTCAGATTGAGAAACTGCACGTCACCTTTGAAGCCTTGGGTATTAAACCCGGTGATAAGATCGCCTTGGCCGGAAGAAACTGTGCCAACTGGGGTCTGCTCTTCTTAGCGATAGAATCCTATCGCGCGGTAGTAGTCAGCATTTTGCCCGATTTCACCGGCGAAGATATTCACGGATTGGTCAACCACTCGGAGGCTGATTTGCTGTATGTAGGTCCGAACGTACGCAAGAAGATTGATGCTACCAAGATGCCTAAGCTGAAGGCTACGATCTTCATGGACGACTTCAGCATCATTGCCGCTACCGACAAGGCACAGAAAGCCTATGCCGAGGTAGATGCGCTGTTTGCAAAGAAGTTCCCGGAGGGTGTGAAGCAGGAGCATGTGCATTATCCTACGGATAACCACGAAGATCTGGCGCTCATCAACTATACGTCTGGTTCGACGGGCAATCCGAAAGGCGTGATGCTGACGCATCTGAACCTGAGCGGAAACGTAGAGTTCGCATGCATACGTATTCCTCATAAGAAGGGTGATCGCGTACTGAGCATGTTGCCTATAGCCCATATGTTCGGACTAATGTTTGAGTTCCTGTATCAGGTTTGCGATGGTTCGCAGGTATATTTTCTGACCAAGGCTCCTACTCCATCGGCGCTGATGAAGGCTTTTGCAGAGGTACGTCCGTTTATGATCCTGACGGTACCATTGGTTATCGAGAAGATCATCAAGAAGAAAGTGTTGCCGCAGATCAGCAGTCCGATGATGAAGTTCCTCTGGAAAGTGCCGGGTATCAAGAACGTGATTCGTGGCAAGGTAAAACAGGGATTGGATACGGCCTTTGGCAACCATTTGCGTCACCTCATTATCGGTGGTGCAGCCCTGAACGGCGAAGTAGAGCGCGTACTGAAAGATATCAATTATCAATACTGCGTAGGTTATGGTATGACCGAGTGCGGTCCGCTGATCTCTTACGAGGACTGGTACAACTTCCGTTTCCACAGTTGCGGTAAGGAGATTCCGCAATGCCACGTACGTATCGACTCGGAAGATCCGTACAGCAAGGATGGCGAGATCCAGGTGAAGGGTATCAACGTGATGGCCGGATACTATAAGAACGAAGAGGCTACCAAGGCCGTATTCACCGAGGATGGCTGGATGCGTACAGGTGACCTGGGTATCCTGGATAAAGAGGGCAATATCTTCATTCACGGTCGTTCGAAGAACATGATTCTGGGTCCTTCCGGTCAGAATATCTACCCGGAGGAGATTGAGGACAAACTGAACAATATGCCTTGCGTGGTCGAGTCGATCGTACTGGAGCGCGAAGGCAAACTGGTAGCGCTGGTTTATCCGGACAACTCGCCGGAAGGCAAGAAGGTGCTGGGTGAGCAGACCATGACTCAACAGATGGAGCTGAATCGTGCTGAGCTGAACAAGGGACTGCCGCAGTACAGCCAACTGACTGCTATCGAATTGGTTACCGAGGAGTTTGAGAAGACTCCGAAGCGTTCGATCAAGCGCTATCTGTATAAGTAAGACACACTATAATTTAGTTAGGTTAATAAATAATAAATGGGTTAAAAACAGGGTATCGAAAGAACCCCACATAGATAAACGTTGCAAATGTGGCGTTTATTAACAAAAGGAATTTTTTCATACTCGGCAAATGCTGCTCGTGAGAGTGGCATTTGTTTTTTTTTGGCATAAATCTTGCAGGGAGATTTGCATATATGGAAATTTTGTAGTACTTTTGCAGTATGAAAAGGATTTATCTATTCTTAGCAGTTTGTTGTGCGGCCTTAGGAATGCAAGCGCAGCAGTTTGAGGCCAACGGCCTATGGTATGAGCTGACCGGCAAACGTACGGCGCAGGTCATATCGGACCCGACGGATTCGGTATATCGGACTTATACAGAGGTGGTTGTGCCGGCGATAGTACGATACGAAGGTAGTAATTATCAGGTGACTCGCCTGGATGATCAGGCTTTTCGGTATTGCCATTTCCTGAAGTCGATACAATTGCCGGAGGGATTGCGTGAGATGGGTTTTCAGGCCTTTATGAATTGTACGCAACTGCAGGAGATTCGTTTGCCGGGCTCGTTACGCTGGATAGATGATATGGCTTTCTACGGTTGCGCCAGTCTGGAAACCGTCTATGTCGGTAAGCGTGTGAAGCGTTGGCCGGACATGTGTTTCTCGGATTGCGAGCGTCTCAAGCAGATCTACCATGCAGGAAGTCGTCCGCCTAAGTCGCACAAAATGAGTTTCTTCAATTGTCCGAAAGATATCATATATTACCGCCAGAAGTAAGTGGTCCCCCGCCACAAAGCATGGCATCGCCCTTCAGCAGTATGCCCCACCCTTGGGCGCGAGCCGCTGCCGAAGAGGTGGTTCGTGAGGTGCATGCGTATATGACTCAGCATCCGGAGACGGAACTGCATAGGCAGGGCAAGATGTTTGGTGTGTTGGTGGTCCGGCGTGGCGAGGAGGAATATGGCTATCTGAAGGCTTTTTCTTCTCTACTGGATGGCCGTCATGAGATGGCGGGATATGTACCGGCGGTATTTGATTTTGCCGTTGAAAACGGCTATTTTCGTCGTGAGGAAGCCGAGATTTCGGCGATGACCGATAGGCCGGAGGAGCGAAGAGAACGGAGCCGTGCGTTACAACGTTGGCTTTTTGCGCAGTATAGAATGCTGTCCGGAAGCGGTCAGACCAGGGATTTGCTGGATATTTTTCAAGGAGAAAAGCCGATTTTATCGGCCGAAGAATACTTCTCTGGAAATCGGAAAGAGGCGGAACACCTGCCACCTGCAGGTGCCGGAGAATGCTGTGGACCAAAGTTGCTGCAGTATGCTTTAGCAAAAGGATATGCCCCCTTGGCTATGGCCGAATTTTGGGTGGGCAAAGCCGATGCGCGTGAGCTGCGACAAGAGGGCTTTTTCTATGGCGCCTGCCAAGGAAAATGCAAGCCTATACTGCGTCATATGCTGCGTGGTATACCGACGGAAGAACCGATAGAGAGGCAGGACGATAGTGTCTTAAAGAAGCAGATTCGCATCTTGTATCAGGATGATTATGTGCTGGTTGCGCTAAAGCCGTCAGGGCTATTGACCGTTCCCGGTAAGGAGTCGGTATGTAATCTCGAGAGCTGTCTTCGTGAGCGCACGGGTATCGAGTCGTTACGCGCGGTACATAGACTGGATAGGGACACGTCTGGTATAGTGGTGCTGGCTAAGACGGAAGCGATATATGTTTCGCTACAACGCAGTTTTGCTACGCGACAGGTCAGCAAGCGGTATGAGGCGGTATGTCAGGCGGGAGAGAAACCGATTCCGGATCATGGTATTATGGATCTGCCTCTGCTTCCTAACCCGCTGGATAGACCACGTCAGATGGTGGATTATGCGTATGGTAAGACGGCCAAGACGCGTTTTGAAGTGGTGAAGCGTTTTGAGGATGGTCGTGTAGGTCTGAATCTGTATCCGGAGACCGGCCGAACGCATCAATTGCGGGTTCATTGTGCTCATCCGGATGGTTTGGGTGCCGCTATTGTTGGTGATCCGCTGTACGGAACTCAGGCTGACAGGCTGTATTTGCATGCGGCTGATATCGAGTTTTTGCATCCTGTAACAGGTGCAAAGATGCATTTTTCTGTTCATTCTCGTTGGTTTTGAACGATAGGCTAATTTTGCCGATTTTATCGCACTTTTTATTTAAAGTGCCACTTTAACCATGCCCTATTTTGCATGATTTCCAAGTCTAAGAATTTTCTATCTTGTAGATGAGCATATTTCGAGCACTTTTTGAAAATACCCATTTTAGATTTTCTTATTAGAAAATACGAATTCGGTAGTTTGGTTATAGACAAGTCCGTTCGCAGCAAAATATGCTGAATTTTAGAAGAATTACCTCAAGTGGAACATTAATTGACGTAAAATATGCTCGATTTCATCGGAAGAGGACGAATTAGGGATATTTTGCTGAAAAATGTGGGTTAAGAATGAGAAATTTTTGGGTAATTACCGATAAAATCGCGAATATTCGATTCTCGTGGCGATAAATTGGCAGAAAATTGCCGGTATTGTGGCGCGAGAGAGGCCTGAGAATGGCGCAAAAAACTGCGAATACTCATAAAATATATGTTTTACAACATATTTTGCATTTTTTGTTTGCATATATGAAAAAAAAAGTGTAATTTTGCAAGCGAAAACAAAAAACACCTTAAATTTTTAGTCTTATGAAGAACACATTTACATTTTTGAGCATTGTATTTGCGGCAATGTTGTTTATTGGTTGTGCAAACGGCAAGCAGGGCAGCTCGGAAGCTATGCAGGATCCGTGGGATGAGCAATGGGGAGAGAATCCGGATACCTTTACGACGCCGGATCTGAACTGGTTGAGCTTGCGTGGCCATGTGAAATCGATGGTAATGAACGGTCGTGCGCGTTTTGAGTTGGATCGTGATGGAAAGTTGACGTATTTGAGTTTGCATGGTCTGACTTTGGACGACATGACAAGAAATGCAGAGGGTCAAATCATCAAGGTGACCAATCTGGAGACGGCAAACACGGAAGATGTGGTGATATTTGAGTATGGTTATGATGAGCGCGGCTTCCTGGAGTATGAAGCACGTTTCATGCCCGATGGCAGTCACTATCATCGTTATGAGTTGGATCGCCTGGGTAACGTACGCACGGGTAATTTCGATTTCCAGAAGGGAAAGAAGGAATTGCATGCTGTTGAGTTGTACAAGTATCCGGAGATTGATGCGCATGGCAACTGGACGAAGTTGATTATAACGAAGAATTGCGAGATCGAGCCGGAACTGGTGTTGACTCGTGAGATAGAGTATTACGAAGATATTAAATGAGAAGACAATTAGCAGTATTTCTTTTGCTGGGATTGGCGCTGTGTGCGCGTGCTGACGGCTATACAAGCTTTACCAAGAATGGTTTGGCATATACCATCGTTAGTGAGAAGTATCATGTTGCCGGAGTGACGGCATTGGAGCAGCAGGAGAATGCTGTATTGCGTCGAGCAGAGATTCCCAAGCGAATATGGCACAAAGGACGTCGTTATAAGGTGATGATCATCGGAGACGGCGCCTTTGGCGGTTGTTGGCAACTGAAGTATGTGGAGTTGCCGGATTGTGTGACAACATTGGGTAAGGGCTGTTTTGCATGGTGTATTGGATTGGAGGAGATTACCCTACCCGCTTCGGTATGTGTGATTGGAGCGGATGCGTTCAGCAGTTGTCCGGAACTGAAGGCCATCTATGTGCCCAAAGAGCATGTGGAGCGTGTGCAACAGTTATTGCCGAAGGAATTGCGGTACTTGGTGAAGGAAATTAATAAAAATTAAAAATTAAGAATTAAGAATTAAAAATTTGGAATTACAAATTAAAAATTACGAATCAATTACATATTAAAAAAAATCATATTAAAAAATTCAATTTATTTTATAGTTTTAAGAAATGAAGAAGATTTTTACTTTGGCCCTTGTGGCTTTGTTTAGCGTGAGCATGATGGCTCAGCATGAGATTGGTGCGATAGTTGGTGGTATGAACGGTGCCAGCTATAAGTATTGGCTTTCTAATGATCTGGCTATCCAAACGGATCTCGCTGTTGGTCTGACAGCTGCTTATAGCGGTGCGTATTTCAACGGCACGAAAATAGCAGAAGGTCAGCTGGATCATTATGATTTCATGCTGAATCCGAATCTGGCTTATCACTTCCAGTTGCCGGCTAACTTCAAGTTGTATGTTGGTGGTGGTGTTGGAATCGGTTTGATGGGCGGCTTTGGCGGCAGTAGCGTAATGGGTAAGTTTGGTGCTAACGCTTTGGTTGGTGCAGCTTATCATTTCAACGGTGTGCCTTTGGTAATGGCTTTGGATTTCCGTCCGGGTTACGGTTTGGGATTCGAGGATAGCAGCTATCCGCATTATAGCATGTTCGACTGGAAGCTTGGATTGGCCGTTCGCTACGTGCTCTAAGCAATCTTTACATAACATGTAAAAAACAGAAACAGAGGCTCATGGGCCTCTGTTTCTGTTTTAGGGTATGTATCGTTGTCTCGTCGGCTTGTTCTATGTTGAATAACTAACGAATAACTAACGAATAACTAACGATTATCCGGAGATTAGCCTTTCCGAATCGGGAGTTTGACAAAGATGCGTGCTTTTCGAACGACGTTGATGGTGACGCCTGTGACGCGTGCCAATTGTCCGTAGGATACGCCACGCTTGCGCATCATAGCGAGTGCGGTACGGCGAACTTTCTTATCCTGGTCGGCGAATTGCTCGATGGAATCGATGCTACAAAGGCGTTTGATGTGCTTGGCAACCATATAGTCGGTAAAGACGCGACGACGGTCTTCGGTGAGTCGTACGGAGAGAATCTGCTCCTCGGTAGGCATCGGGATGCTGTCTTGAAGTTGCCGGTAGCTGGACCAGGGGTATTCTGCCGGCGTGAGGCTACGTCCGTGCTTGACGGGAACGTTATGAATATAACCGATGACGGCTTGTGTATATTCGGGTGTATCGCACGGTTCGGAGCGGAAACGGTCGTAGAAGACGCGTCCGGAGGTGTTGTACTGCTCGTTGTAATACGGGGCATAGTGAACCATGATACGACGCATAGCAGCGGCTATATCGTCGCTACCTTCCCGAACGAGCATATGTACATAGCCGGGCATGAGGCAATATGCCAAGACTTGGAACGCAGGTGCGGCTTGATCGGGTGTGTGTTGCACCTCATTCATGATTCGAATGAAGGCGTCATAGTCTTCTTCTTTGCGAAAGATTCCGCGCTTCTTCTGAGCGCGAAGCAGAACGTGGTACGTTCCGGTAGTAGATTTAATTCGAGCTGTACGTGGCATAATAATAGACTCCAAATAGGCTTATCATTCGGAAATCGCTTGCAAAGATACAACAAAATTTGCATATATCAAAATTTTTTTGTAATTTTGCGCGGTTTTTGTATGAATACAAAAGAAAAATGCTGCGAAGAGTGCAAAAATACATCCGAGATGAGCGTTTATTACGCGCGGGCGACCGTGTGCTGGTATGCGTGAGCGGAGGTGCGGACAGCGTAGCGTTGCTGGATGTGTTGAAGCGTGGCGGCTACGAATGCGTGGTGGCACATTGCAACTTTCAGCTTCGCGGCGAGGAGTCGGAACGGGATGAGCAGTTTGTACGAAGATTGGCGGAGCAGATGGGTGTGGAGCTGTGTGTGACCCGGTTTGATACACAGGAATATGCCAAAGTCCATCAGCAGAGTATTGAGATGGCGGCCCGCGAGTTGCGATACCGCTGGTTTGACGAGGTAGCGAGAGCGCATGGCTGTGCGGCTGTGGCGGTAGCGCATCACCAGAACGACCAGGCTGAGACCGTGCTGATGAATCTGCGACGCGGAGCGGGACTGAGAGGAATGGGAGGTATGCGTGCGCGTAGCGAGAATCCGATGGCAGAGAGCGAGATACCTGTGGTTCGTCCCCTACTCTGCACCACGCGGGATTATATACGCCACTACCTGCGTGATATACGCAAGATGACCTGGGTGGAAGACTCCAGCAACGCGGATACCTCGATTCGCCGAAATGCCATCCGGCAAGAGTTGGCCGGATACAGCAAGGCCGAGATAGAACATATGGCGGAGACGGCCTACCGAATGCAAGGCTATGCCGATATGATGGACAAGAGAGAGAGTCGAGCGGCCGGTATATGCAGGCTGTATGAACAGCTGAAAGACTGCGGCAACCTGGAGGTGGATAAGATATACGACGCCATGCAGCAGGACGAGGGAGGCAAACGTTGGGAGAGTGAGACCCATGTAGTGATGTTTAGAAAGCACACCTTATATATAGAAAAGAAATAATGAGACATTTTGGAATCATAGGCAAACCCTTGGTGCAGTCGTTTTCTGCCCGCTATTTCAACGAGAAGTTTCAGCGGGAGGGAATCGATGCCGAATATTCGTTGTATCCCTTGGATCGTATAGAGGACGTAGCGCCCCTACTGGACCGGCTGGACGGCATGAACGTGACGATGCCCTTTAAACAAGAGGTGATCCGGTACTTGGACGGCCTGGATGAGACGGCCAAGCAAGTAGGCGCTGTGAATGTGATTTGCAGAAGGATTGGTTATAATACCGATTGCTTGGGATTCATGCGGTCGATTCGCGAGATGCTGCGTGGGGAAGATCGGCGAGCCTTGATACTCGGTACCGGAGGTGCGTCGAAGGCCGTACAGTACGGTTTGAGCCAGTTGGGCATAGCATGGACGCTCGTGAGCCGGACGCCGGGCGAAGGGATGTTGGGCTATGATGAGTTGACGGAAGAGGTGATGCGCGATGTGCAGGTGATTGTCAACACAACGCCGCTGGGCATGTATCCTAATGTGGACGGGAAGGCCGATATACCCTATGCATGGATTGGCGCAGAGCATCTGCTGTTTGACTGCGTGTATAACCCGGAGACAACACAGTTCTTGGCCGAAGGAGTCAAACGCGGAGCACGCACGATGAACGGCATGGGGATGCTTTACGGTCAAGCCGAAGAGGCATGGCGAATATGGCAAGTTTAAAGTTTAAAGTTTAAAGTTTAAAGTTGAAAGTTGACGGTCTGTGACCGAGACAGAAATTGACGGTCTGTGACCGAGACAGAAAAAAGTTGATAAAGATATATGAAACGATTGTTTTATTTGGTGGCCGCGATGGTATGCGGCACAAGTATGTGGGCTGAGACGGTAACGCCTGAGGAAATGACGATGCGTTACTACATGCCCAAGACGGAGGTGATACTGCAGTTGGACTATGTAGAGACTACTTACCAGCCCGGTAAATATGCTGCCTGGGCGCATCAGTACCTGGGCGTGGACAATGCGATACAGGAGGATTCTGCAGCTTATAAGATTGCCGATTTGTACCTATTGACCGAGGCTACGGCGGATACTACACGTATGTACACCGTACGTCCGGAGGCAGGTGCGCAGATGCAGTTGCTCTCGATAACACCGGACGGATTGCTGTATGGCTACAACGTGACCTACACCGGACCGAGACGTCAGGAGGTGAAGAAGAGAAAGGATAAGAATGAGACCAAGACCGCGTATCCGGCATCCACGCTGGAGGAGACGGCCAAGACCGATAGTCTGCCTCAGCAGGCCAAGAGCGTGGCAAAGCAGATCTATCAGTTGCGTGACAACCGCATCTACCTGCTCTCGGGCGATGCGGAGAACCAACCGGCTGACGGTGTATCGATGAAAGCCATTCTGGAGGAGATTGACCGTCAGGAGAAGGCCTTGGTACAGCTCTTCATGGGTAGCGAGACGACCAGAACGCTCCACCAGGAATTGCGATTGGATCCGGCACAAGCGCTGGAGGACTCGGTGCTGGTATGTATGGGCAACGATACGATTCGCGTACGCGTAGTGCCTATGGCGCAGACGAAAGCGGAGCCCGTAGTAGTGGATAAGAAAGCCAAGAAGCAAAAAGACGCCCCTACTCCGTCGCAGATCTATTACAACCTGCCGGGTACGGCCGAGATCACGGTAAGTTCGTCCGCACGTGGCGAGTTGATTCATGAGATTGTACCGGTATCTCAACTGGGTGTGAGTGTGCCGCTGGCACAAGAATTGTTTACCAACCCGACAGATCGGGTACGCATACGCTTTGACGTGAATACAGGAAACATACTATCTATTCGTCATTAAGAATGAGAAAACGTTTTATCATAGCACTACTCTGCATGGCCACCATGGTGTCGGCCCAGGAATTCCAATGCAGCGTGTCGATCAACTCCGATCAAATCGAGGGAAGTAACAAGCAGGTGTTTGAGACTTTGCGGTCAAGTATCGAGGAGTATGTCAACCAGAACAAGTGGACCAATCTGCAGTTTATGGAGCACGAGAAGATCGATTGTCAGATGATGATCGTGGTCAAGGCCGTGGAGGATAACCTATATACTTGCGAGATGACGCTCCAGAGTCGTCGGCCGGTGTATGGCAGCAACTACAAGACGCCGCTGGTCAATTTCCAGGACCGGAATTTCAACTTTACGTACCAGGAGTATGACCAGATTGTCTATCAGCAGAATCAGTTCACGACCAATCTGACGGCCATGTTGGCCTACTATTGCTACCTGATGCTGGGCTATGATTTCGATTCGTTCCAGCGTCTGGGCGGTACGCCTTTCTTCCAAGCTTGTGAAGAGATCGTGAATGCTTGTCAATCGGTATCGATGGGCGGATTGGAGCAGAAAGGATGGCTGGCTTTTGACAGCAACCGCAACCGTTATGCGCTGATAAACAACCTGATGGATGAGGCTTTCAAGCCTTTCCGCCAGTATTTTTATGAATACCACCGCATGGGACTGGACATCATGGCAGATAATGTAGCCAACGGTCGTGCGCGTATCGCCGAAGGTATCGGCGTGCTCAAGGAAGCCAATCGTGCCCGTCCGGCTACGTTTGTGGTCAATTCGTTCCTGGATGCCAAAGCGGATGAGTTGGTGTCTATCTTTGAGCAAGGAACCGCCCAGGAGAAGAAGAACGTCTATGAACTGCTAATGGATATCGATCCTACTCGTCAGAACACCTACGACAAACTGAATAAGTAAGCATGTTACGCCACTTACACATACAGAATTATGCCTTGATTAGCCGACTGGATATTGATTTTGAGTCGGGCTTCTCGGTCATGACCGGCGAGACGGGCGCGGGTAAGAGTATCATACTTGGCGCCCTGGCCTTGGTGCTGGGTGCCCGGGCAGACAGCAAGTCGATCACGGACGGCGAGGACAAGTGCATCATAGAGGCGGAGTTTGACGAGGGCATCATACGAAGAGAACTGTACCGAAACGGCAAGAGTCGTTCGTTTGTGGATGACGGCGTGGTGACCTTGCAAGAACTGAAGGCGCTCGCCAACCGACTGATTGATATCCATTCCCAGCATGCCAATCTGCTGATTGAGAATGCTGATTTTCAGTTGGAGGTGGTGGATGCGGTGGCCTCGAATGCTCAATTGCTAGCAGACTATGAGGCGCAATATGCGCGGTATATAGAGGCGGTACAAGCGCTGGAGGCTTTGCAGAATCTGGCGAAGAAGAGTCAGCAGGATGCCGACTATATACAATACCGCTATCAGTTGCTGAACGAAGCCGGATTGGAAGCCGGTGAGATGGAGCAATTGGAGCAGGAGCACTATCAGTTGAGCCATGCCGAGGAGATACGGGCCGCATTGCAGTTAGCCGTGGAGGCTATCAGCGGCGAGCAAGGTAGTGCGATAGAGGCCTTGCGGGTGTGCCGCTTAGGTGAAGCTGCCAGCGAGTTGCAAGAGCGGATAGATAGTGCCCGTATTGAGCTGCAGGATGTAGCCGAGGAGGCCGAGCGCCGGATGAACGGTATAGAGATGGATCCGCTGCGCCTGCAATGGGTGGAAGAACGTATTGATACCTTGAACGGTCTAATGCATAAGTTCGCCGTGGACAACCTGGAGCAACTGATTGCGACGCGTGACGAGCTGGCTGAGCAGGTCAACCGGATGGACAGTTTCGACTTTGATATCCAGCAGGCGCAGAAGAAAGTGGATACGGAGCAGCAAGCCTTGCAGCAACTGGCAGATGGTCTGACCAAGAGTCGTCAGGCTGTGGTAAAACCCATCTGTCAACGTCTGGAGACCGACCTAAAGCGGCTGGGTGTGGCTCATGCCAAGGTGGCTATTGAGTTGACGCCTACCCCGGACTTCACGCCACGCGGACGGGATGAGGTGCAGATACTTTTTGCTGCCAACCTGAATCAGAGCCTAAGGGCCGTGAGCGAGGTAGCTTCCGGCGGTGAGATCAGCAGACTGATGCTATGCGTGAAGGCCATGATAGCCAGCACGAAGGGCTTGCCGACGATCATCTTTGACGAGATAGATACGGGCGTGAGTGGTGAAATAGCCGGTCAGATGGCGGCTATCATGCGTGAGATGGCCGAGCATCGTCAGATCATAGCCATCACCCACCTGCCGCAGATTGCGGCACAGGGCACGCATCATTACAAGGTATATAAAGCGGATACGGCGACCCGTACCGAGACACATATCAGTCGGTTGAACGACGAAGAGCGGGTGACGGAGATCGCTTCGATGTTGAGCGGCAAGAACGCGACCGAGGCAGCGATCAGTACGGCCAAAGAGATGGTAAAAGGAAAATGACTAAATGAGAAAATGATTTTATGTTACCGTTAGCAGAACGCTTGCGTCCGAAGACGCTGAACGAATACATAGGCCAGAAGCACTTGGTAGGCGAAGGGGCCGTACTGAGACAGATGATCGAGAGTGGCAATCTGTCGAGTTTCATCTTGTGGGGTCCTCCTGGCGTAGGCAAGACGACGTTGGCGCGTATCATCGCCCATGAACTGCAACGGCCGTTTTATACGTTGAGTGCCGTGACGAGTGGCGTGAAGGAGGTGCGCGATGTTATCGACAAGGCCAAACGAACCGCCGTGATGAATAGCGGGATCTTTGCTTCGCAAGTGGATCAACGCAGTCCGATCCTGTTTATCGACGAGATACACCGATTTTCCAAATCGCAGCAGGATAGCCTGTTGGGCGCTGTGGAAGAAGGTGTTGTGACCCTGGTGGGTGCTACGACGGAGAATCCGAGTTTTGAAGTCATTACCCCACTCCTGAGTCGATGCCAGGTATATGTGTTGAAATCGCTGGAAAAGGAGGATCTGGAGGAATTGCTGGATCGTGCCTTGACGCAAGATGAGTATATCCGCGGCTTGGGGCTGGAGGTAAAAGACCGCGAGGCGCTGCTACGCTATAGCGGAGGCGATGCCAGGAAGTTGCTCAATATTGTTGAACTGGTGAGCAATAGTGGCGTGCGCGTGATTGACAACGGGACCGTGACGCGTCAGTTGCAGCAAAACCCCGTGGCCTACGACAAGGACGGCGAAATGCACTATGACATCATCTCGGCCTTTATCAAGTCGATCCGCGGTAGTGATCCGCAGGCAGCCATATACTGGTTGGCGCGTATGATAGAAGGTGGCGAAGATCCGAAGTTCATCGCACGACGACTGGTAATCTCGGCCAGCGAAGATATCGGATTGGCTAATCCGAATGCGATGCTGCTGGCCAATACCTGTTTTGACGTAGTGAACAAGATCGGATGGCCGGAAGCCCGCATCCCGTTGGCAGAGACGACGGTCTATCTGGCTACGTGCAAGAAGGACAACTCGGCCTATCTGGCGATAGATGCGGCTTTGGCTAAGGTGCGTGAAACCGGCAATTTGCCCGTACCGCTCCATTTGCGCAACGCGCCGACCAGCCTGATGAAGGACCTGGGGTATGCCGATGGCTATAAGTATCCGCACGACTATCCGGGCCATTGGGTAGAACAGCAGTACTTGCCGGATGCGCTAAAGGGAACGACGTTTTGGAAGAAAGACTGATAGGTGATCGGTTATCGGTTATAGGTTATAGGTTACGGGATGGCAGGATTATACGTACATATACCGTTTTGCCAGACGCGATGCCGCTATTGTGACTTCTATAGCACGACCGTTTTGCACCGGCGCGAGGCCTATGTGGCGGCATTGTTGCGTGAGATAGGTAGCCGGAAGCAGGAGTTGACAGAACCTATCCGTACAATCTATTTCGGCGGAGGAACGCCCAGTCAGTTGCGGGCAGAAGATATTGCCCGTTTGATCGAGGCTATCGGGACGGAAACGGCGGAGGAGATCACGGTGGAGATGAATCCCGGCGATGCGGATGAGACATATTTGACGACCTTGCGTCGTGCGGGCGTAAACCGGCTGTCGATGGGCGTGCAATCGATGCATGATGAGCGCCTCAGGCTGATCGGACGCCGACATACTGCGGCACAAGCCCGTGAGGCGGTCAGTATGGCACGCAAGGCCGGATTTGAGAACCTGTCGCTGGATCTGATATACGGTTTGCCGGGTCAGACCATGGCGGAGTGGCAAGAAGATGTAGAGCAACTATTGGCGTTAAAACCGGAGCATATCTCGGCCTACTGCCTGCAATGGGAGGAAGGAACGGCGCTGATGCAGATGATGGAACGTGGTGAGGTGGAGATGACGGATGATGAGACCGAGATGGCGATGTACGACTGGTTGATGGAACGCTTGCAAGAGGCAGGATATGCACATTATGAGGTGAGCAACTTTGCGAGACCGGGCTTTGCGTCGCGGCATAACAGCAGCTATTGGGACAACACGCCCTATCTCGGCATAGGTGCGGCTGCGCATAGTTATGACGGAAAGATACGTAGCAGCAATCCGGCCGATATAGCGCAGTATATACGTGGCGCGGCACGTGAGGAGGAAGTACTGACAGAGGATGACCGCTACAACGAACGCATCATGCTTGGCCTGCGTACGGCGCGTGGCGTAGCGCGCACGGAGATACGCGATGGGCAGGCGGTAGAGCGACTGATACAACGCGGCTTGCTGCGCGAAGAAGGCACACACGTGGTAGCTACCCGACAGGGGCTACACATACTAAATAGCATAATTGAAACATTAATGATATGAGTGAGGAAAAAATCAATGTCTCCAGACGTGAGACTTTTTTAAAGTGGTTTTGGGGTATCTTTGCCGGTGGAACCGGGCTTGTTATCCTGATTTTCTTTCTGATTAGTGTCGGATGGTTAGGATACATGCCGCCCTTGGAGGAACTGGAGAACCCGCAGAATAGAAATGCGAGTGAGATTTTCTCGGCCGACAACAAGACGATTGGTCGCTACTACAAGACGGCCAACCGTATCAGCGTGGAATACAAGGACATCAGTCCGTATCTGGTAGATGCGTTGGTGGCTACAGAGGATGCGCGTTTCTACGACCATATGGGTGTGGATCCCAAGGCACTCATGCGTGCTGTGCTGAAGATGGGTAAGGCCGGTGGTGGTTCTACCCTCACCCAGCAGTTGGCTAAGCAGATCTGGTCGCAGGGAGGTGCACGCGGTATGCAACGTGTGGTACAGAAACCTATCGAGTGGGTCATCGCTATCAAACTGGAGCGACTTTACTCTAAGGAGCAGATTATCACGATGTATCTGAATCAGTTTGATTTTCTGTACAATGCCGTAGGTATCGAGACGGCCAGCCGTGTGTATTTCAACAAGAAGCCTATTGACCTCAAGATTGAGGAGGCAGCCACCTTGGTCGGTATGTGTAAGAACCCGTCGCTCTACAACCCGCTGCGCTATCCTACCCGTTCGCGTGAGCGTCGTAACGTGGTGTTCAGCCAGATGTGCAAATACGGCTATATCTCTCAGGCCGAGTGCGACTCGCTGCAGCGCCTGCCGCTGGTGTGCGACTACCACGTGATAGACCATACCAATGGTATCGCCCCCTATTTCCGCGAGTATATCCGTCGTTGCATGATGGCCGAAGAGCCGCTGGAGCGTGACTATCCGGAGTGGAACAAGCAGCAGTACCGCGTGGATAAGTACCTCTGGGAGAACGATCCGCTGTACGGCTTCTGCAACAAGAATACCAAGCAGAACGGCGAACACTATAATATCTATACCGACGGTCTGCGTATCTACACGACGCTTGACACACGTATGCAGCGCTATGCCGAAGAGGCCGTCGAGGAGCATATGCGCTACCTGCAGGGCCTGTTCTTCCAGTCTAAGAAGGGCAATAAGAACGGTCCGTTCACCAACAAGATTACCGAGGACGATATGCGTCGTATCCTGGAGCGCTCGATGCGTCAGACCGACCGCTATCGTGCGCTCAAGGCCGAAGGCAAGAGCGAGGAAGAGATCAAGCAGATCTTCAACACGCCATGCAAGATGCAGGTCTTTACCTACAACGATAGGCATAAGAAGGATACCACGCTTTCTCCGATGGATTCGATCATCTGGACCAAGTATTTCCTGCGTTGCGGTTTCATGGCTATGGATCCGCACAGCGGTCACGTGAAAGCCTATGTGGGCGGTAACGACTTCGACTACTTCAAGTACGATATGGCTACGTTGGGTCGCCGTCAAGTAGGTTCTACCGTGAAGCCCTATCTCTACGCATATGGTATGTCGGAGGGTATGTGGCCTTGCGAGAAGGTGACGGTTCATCGTCAAGATGTGACATTCAAGAACCCCGGTGGCGGATACTGGACGCCGCGTGACGGTCACGGAGGTGGTCCGATGACGCTTGCACACGCCCTGGCTATCTCGTCGAACTGGATGTCGGCTTGGTTCATGGCGCAGTACGGTCCGGATCCGATTGTGAAGTTGATGAAATCGTTCGGTCTGAAGGGCGATATTGATCCGAATGTGACGATATGTATGGGTTCGTGCGAGGTGTCGGTAGAAGAGATGGTGAATGCCTATACGACGTTTATCAATGGCGGTATCCGTATCGACCCGATGTACGTGACACGTATCGAGGACAATACGGGCAACGTGATAGCTACCTTTACGCAACAGTCGCACGAGGTGCTGGACGAGCTGAGCGCCAAGAAGATGGTCTATATGATGCGCGAGGTATGTCGCTCGGGTACGGGTCGCCGTATCAATGGTATCACGTCGGTACAGATGGCCGGTAAGACCGGAACGACCAACAACAACTCCGACGGTTGGTTCGTCGGCTACTCGCCTTCGCTGGTTAGTGGTGCATGGGTTGGTGGTGAAGACCGCTCGATCCACTTCGACTATACCGGTATCGGTCAGGGAGCCTCTATGGCGCTGCCTATCGTGGGTAAATTCACCCAGAAGTGCTACTCTGATCCGGACCTGGGCTATGATCCGAAGGAGCAGTTCGACCTGGATGAGGACTTCATGTCGAACATGAAGAACGCTTGTATGGAGTATCAGCAGTTTGAGAATACCGAGGTAGTACTTGAAGGCGACGAAGATTAAACATATCGTCCTCATCGTGCTGTGCCTGTTTTGCCCCTTTGCGGCGCAGGCACAGCTGAATACCGACCGCCTGACGGCTATCGGGCGCAATGCTTTGTACTTTGAGGACTATGTGCTCTCTATCCAGTATTTCAACCAGGTGATCCGCCTCAAGCCCTATCTGGCTGAGCCCTACCAGCTGCGTGCGATCGCTAAGGTGCAACTGGAGGACTGGGAAGGTGCGCTGGAGGATTGCAACCGTGCGATAGAGATCAATCCGTTTATTGCCAGCTTGTACTATACACGCGGCTTCATCTATCGCCAACTGGAGAACTGGCAGGCGGCAGATCAGGATTTTACCAAGGCCCTGGAGAGTGCGCCTCAAAACCGCACCTATATAGCGTTGCGCGCAGACGTGCGCATGCGCATGGATAGTCTGGCAGGAGCGCAGGCCGATCTGGACCGCTTGCTGGAGTTCTCGCCCGATCAGGTGGATCTGCTGCATGACAAAGCTGTGCTCTATATCCGTCAGCAGGATACCCTGCAGGCCATTCAGTACCTGGAGCGCGTGGTAGAGAAACGTCCCGACGAACCGGACTGCTGGTCGATGTTGGGTTCGCTCTACCTGATGAGCGGCAACGAGACGGAGGCCTTGCGATGCCTGAACCAGGCTATCGACCATGGCTCGAAATGGGCCGGCGATTATGTCAATAGGGGTATTATATGTTATAAGCGGCATGACTACAAGACGGCTCTTGCCGACTACGACCGCGCCGTACGTATCGCGCCGAAGGATATCCAATGCCATTACAATCGCGCCTTGCTCCTGCAGGAGGTGGGCGACTACAACCGTGCGCTGGAGGAGTATAACCGCGTCATCTCGCTCAGTCCGCAGTCGTACGAGATGTACTACAACCGCGGTTTGGTACGCATGCAACTCATGCAATGGCAGAAAGCGCTCCAAGATTTGGAGGTGACCATTAAGCACTATCCCTACTTCATGCCGGCTTATTACCTGGCCTCGCAGGCCAAGATGCAGCTGGGTGACTATCGTGGTGCGCAGCAGTATCGCGACCGTGCATACCAACTGGATAGGAAGAAGACGACCAATCAGATCTACCCGCAACCCCGTACCGATGTGGATATAGCCAAGCAGACGCCTAAGGAACGCGACCGGCGTCGTGAGTTCTCGGTTCGTCAAGCGCAGAACAGCGACGATACGGAGAGCGACAGTAAGTACGAGACGGCATGGCGCGGATCGGTACAGAAGCGGTATCAGGACGTGCAACTGGAGCCAAATATCGAGTTGGGCTACTATGCCGGTAGCAAAGAGTTAAGACAGACCAACTATACCCACCCCGCTTTGGAGGAACTCAACCGCTCGGGCGTACTACGTGCGCCGCTTCGGTTCACGCCTAAGGAGGTGCAGCTGACGCCCGAAATACTGGACCAGCATTTTCAGACCATCACGCAGTTGACCGACCAGATCAACCGCCTCGCCGCCACCGTGGGCGAACAGGCCATGCTGCTCTTCCTGAGCCGAGCTATCGAGGAGGCGCAGGTGCGGGATTATGCTTCAGCTGTGGATGACTGTACGCGTGCGATACGGGCGGCAGATAACGAATCGCCTACCCTGGCGCTCATCTACCTCATACGGGCTAATCTGCGGGCCAAGCAGAAGAAGGATATCGAGATTGCCCTGCGCGACTATGACGAAGTGATTCGACGTGATCCCTCGCTCAGTTTTGCGTATTACAACAAGGCCAACCTGCTATTTGAGAATCATGACTACGAAGGAGCCATACAACTCTATACCAAGGCGCTGCAGGCCGATCCGGACATGGCGGAAGCCTACCTGAATCGCGGACTGACCTATATCTACGTGGATAAACTGAAAGAGGGCCTGCAGGACCTGAGCAACGCCGGCGAACGCGGTATCTACCAGGCTTATCATCTCATCTCAAGATTCAGATAATGGAAAACGGAGAATGGAAAATGGATAATTGAAAATG
>DFGU01000011.1:0-10243 GCA_002371785.1 Bacteroidales bacterium UBA3742 | reverse complement strand
GAAAATGGAAAACGGAAAATGGAAAATATGGTTGCTGGCGCTGTTCTGCCTGCTGATTAGTAATTTGCAGGGGCAGGTGCTGTATGAGATCTCGGGCAATTCATGCAAGGGGAAGTCGTACCTGCTGGCTACCAACCGACTGGTGGATATCAGTTTTCTGGATACTATCCCGAATGTGTTCCGCTGCTACGGTAGGTCGAATAAGGTGGTGACCGAGTTTGCCATGCAGGATTATGAGGCCCTCTCGGCCTTGCGCCAAGCGGCTCTTTTGCCCGATTCCATCAAGCTTTCTAATTTCTATACCGACGAAGAGTATAAGGCCATCGACAATATGCTGACCGTCAATCTGGGCATGGGATTGGATAAGCTCTGCCGGATGAAACCGGCCTATCTGACCGAGATGCTACGTGCCGAACTGTTCAAACACTGGTTGGGCTATGACGAGGACCGCTCGATGGAGACCTTCTTTGAGCGCGTAGCAGCCGAGGAAGGACGGCCGGTGTATGGACTGGATGATATCGGCGAGACGATGTTTATGCTCTTTGACCGCGAGCCGTTTCATTGGCAATGTGAGGAGCTGAAGAAAGTGGTGCAGTACCCGGAGAAAGAGGTGGCGCAAGAGCGCACGTTGCTGGGTATGTACCGGATGGGGCACCTGACCGATATGGCTTTTCAGGTGGAGGGACCGGACAATCGCACCTCCCTATCCTATTCGGATTATCAGATCTATGCGCGTCGTAATAAGGAATGGGTCAAACGGCTGCGTCCATACCTAAAAGATGGCGGAGCATTCATCACGCTCAACGCCATCTATCTTGGGGGCGATAAGGGGCTTCTGCACCAGTTGCGCGAAGCCGGCTATCGTGTACGTCCGGTCAATCGTCGCCGTTTAGGCTAAGTCTTTCTCCATTCGGAGTAGTTCCTCACGGCAGTTCTTAAGCAGACGGGTGGCTTCTGCCGCCTGTTTTTTGTATTCGGTCATGCTGAGCGCTTCGCTTTGCTCCAGACCGCTGATGATTTGCTCTGCACGAGCGATGGATTCGTCGAAAGTCATAGTTTTGTTTATGCTACAGGATTCAGTTTTTGCCATACGATAGCATCGCCCTCGAGGGTCCATGCTATAAGGGAGGCGGTAGGCGTAAAGCCCAAGGAGCAATAGAGGTTGCTGCTGGCGGTATTGTTGACCGAGATGATGCAGTAGAGCATGCGCAGGTGGAGAAAGCTGAAGGCATATTGCTCCAGTTGCTCTACGGCCTGACGTCCGATACCCTTGCCGCGCCATTCGGGAGCGATATAGAGCCCCATGGCGGCACGCCGATTGCGGATGTCGAGGTCGAAGAGATCGATACAGCCGACCGTTGCGCCCTCGTGCTCAACGATCAGTCGTAGCTGACCGTCACGATACACGTCGCCCGTGGTTCGCTCGATGTAATCGCGCAAATCTTGCTGCGAGAGCGGGTTGTGGTTATCGCCATCAGCCCAGGCCTTGGCATCGTTCTCCCATTGATAGAGATACGGCAGGTCGGTGGGTTCCAGTTTTCTCAGTTTTGTCATAACGGTATCAGCCGAAAAGGCGCTGCCAGAAACTCTTCTTCTTATACGGATGCAGGTCCTCCATATTGCCCTGCGGAGCCGGTTTGTACATATTGCCGGTATGGATCATGTTGTAGATGATTCCCCAGTCGGGCAGACCACCCAGGTTGCGGTCGTCGATCCATAGGTCGGCCACCAGTTTGCGGGCAGGACGATGCGATGGTTCTTCCTCGGGATAGTTGGAGTTAACGGCATAGAACTCCAGTCCGCGACTCTTGCAGTAGTCCACGGCCTCTTGCAGCAAAGCGCCTTCGCGAACGGTCCAGAGGATGATCTGATGATGGTCTTCTTCTTGCAGTTTCTTTAGGGTCTGGATGGCAAACGGGATGGGCTTGCCGATACGCGGGTACTCGTGGGTAACGATCGTACCGTCGAAATCACATGCTATAATCATTCGAATTGAAAATTGAAAATGGAAAATGGAAAATTAATATGTCGGCATGTTGGGATCTTCGGGTGTCATCTCCTTCTCCATCTTGCCGATCGTGGGCTTGGTGAAGTACCAGGCTATTGCTCCGATAGCGGCCAGCCACATCATCGGACGATGGCCGCCCATGAGGTAGAAGAACGCGATACCTACCGGCATGGTGAGGCCTACCATGAGGATGCGCATCGTAGCTACCTCCAGGTATTTTTCATCTGTTTGCGGTTTGGTCCATTTCACGAGGTACAATCCAAGCGGGATAGCGATCAGCGTAATAAAGATAGCGGCATATTGCAAGATGGTGCCCAGTTGGGACATCGGATCCAGGGGCGTGTACATCTGCTTAGAAAACATGTAGTAGAACACGCTGAGCACAATGAGCGTCAGCACCATGATGCCGTAGTAGTACCAATTCAGTTTTTTTACAATCTGTTCCATATAAACCTATAAACTAATAAACCAATAAACCAATAAACTAATAAACTAATAAACTAATAAACTAACTCTTGAACTCCACTCGATTGACGATGGATCGTCCGAGCGTGATCTCGTCGGTATATTCCAGTTCGTTGCCTACGGCTACGCCGCGGGCTATCTGGCTCACGCGGGGCGGATTGGCCAGTTCGGCATTCTGGATGCGGCGATAGATATAGAAGTTGGTGGTATCGCCCTCCATGGTGGTGGGCAGGGCCAGGATCACTTCCTCTATCTCTTCCGCAGAGAGTCGGGCTACCAGCGAGTCGATCTCTATATCCTTCGGTCCGATGCTGTCCATGGGGGAGATGACGCCGCCCAGGACGTGGTACAGGCCGTTGTACTGGCCCGTATTCTCGATCGACAGCACGTCCTGTATATTCTCTACGACGCATATGGTCCGCTGGTCACGCCGCGGGGACTGGCATATGGGGCACAGGTCCTGGTCGGTGATGTTATGGCATCGGCGGCAGTAGTGGACCTCTTTGCGTAGGCGCGTGAAGGCCTCTGAAAACTGATCGACCTCCTGCTCGGAGCAACGCAACAGGTGCAGCACATGTCGGAGCGCGGTCTTGCGTCCCACACCCGGTAGCGATGCCATCTGGTTCACCGCATTCTCCAGCAATATACTCGGATATTCACTCATCAACTCATAAACTCATAAACTCATAAACTCATAAACTACTCTACTCCTTCTTCGCCCATCTGGCGGGCAGCATCCGGTAGGGATAGTGCTCGCGTATGTTCTCTGCGTTCGGACAATCGATACGATGGATTCGTATACCTTTGGTAACGGACACGAAGGCGAATATCGGGTCTCCGGGTTGCGGGTTGCAGCACTTGGAGAGGTTGAAGTCGACGTTCTTGACGTTCATATCCACCTCGATAGCCAGTCCTTTCAGATCGCTTCGGTCGACGTATTTCTGGTGCTCGGTATGGGTTGCGACCGGCTGTTCGTCCAGCGCCATGTATATGTCGCGCAGGCGCAGGATATCCTCCTTGCCGAGGGCCAACGACTGGTACATATCCGATACGGCCTTGTAGCCGCATTTCTCGGACATACGAGCCACTTCGGACTCGTTGTACTCTATCTTCCAGTTCTTGAAGCGTCGTTCCAGCAGTTCGCGTCCGACCGAGGCGTTGCGATACTCAATCTCCTTGAGTTGCTGACGTATCTTGTTCTTGGCCTTGCTGCTGGCTACGTAGTTGAGCCAGTCGGCATTGGGGTGCTGGTTGGGCGACGTGAGTATCTCCACCTGGTCGCCGTTCTGCAGCGGTTGGCGTATGGAGACCTGCTGGTTGCGAATGCGGCCACCCATACAGTGGCTACCTACGTCGCTATGGATGGCATAGGCGAAGTCGAGCACCGTAGATCCTGCGGCCAGTCGCTTTAGGTCGCCCGTAGGCGTAAAGACATAGACATACTCTTTCTCTTGCTCCAGCACGCTACCCTTCACGCCCTTGTAGGCCCAGTGGGCGGCTACGCCCTGCTCGGCTATCTCATCCATGCGGCGCGTACGTATCTGAACCTCCACCCAGCGGTTGTCCGGTCCCAGTACCGTGGTATGCAGACTCTCGTAGCCGTTCTCCTTGGGTACGCTGAGCCAGTCGCGCAGACGCTTGGGGTTGGGACGGAAGATATCGGTGATCATCGAATAGACCATCCAGCAATCCGATTTCTCTCGCTCCGGCTCGGAGTCGAGGATGATACGGATGGCAAAGAGGTCGTAGATGCGATCGATGTCGCAATGCTGGACCTGCATCTTATGGTAGATGGAGTGGATCGACTTGGGGCGGCCCTTGATGGTGAACCGGAATCCGGCCTCTTTCAGCTTCTGCTCCAGCGGAGCGATGAATCGGGCTACGTACTCCTCGCGCTCGGCTTTCTTCGCGTTGAGCGCGTGCGCGATATATTTATAGGTATCGTAATCCAGAAACTTGAGCGCCAGGTCTTCCATCTCGGTCTTGATCTGGTAGAGACCCAGTTTGTGCGCCATAGGAGCATGCAGCGTTTGAGTCTCACGCGCCACGTGACGACGGCGATCGGAATCGCCCGCCCGATCCAACTCACGGAGCAAATTTAGGCGCTCCGTCAGTATGCTATATAGTACCTTATTGCTATCTTCCATAAAAAAACGGCACAAAGTTACGATTTTTTTTGCATATATGAAAAAAAATTTGTAATTTTGCAGCGAATTTTTGTGAATATGCACTTTTTGTACAGAAAATATATCTAAATTAATACCAAAAATATGAAGCCATTAAAAATTACTGCGTGCGTACTGCTGGGTGCAAGTGCTATTGCAATTGCCGTTATGTGCGTAATGAGTGTGATCACTCCTATCAAGTTTGATGAGACGAAAATGCAACGCGAGGAGGATGTAGTAGCCAATCTGAAGGCGCTGCGTACTGCCGAGCTGGAGTTTCGTAATCAGAACGGCCGCTTCACGCCGGATCTGGACTCGCTCATTCTCTTCCTGAAGACTGCTCCGAAGAAGGAACTCGTTAAGATGGGTAGCCTGACGGAGAAGCAATTGGAAGCCGGTATGACCGAAGCCAAAGCTACCGAGATCTTCAAGGCAGCGAAGGCACGTGTAGAGAAGTCGGGCATGACGTTCGAGTCGGATTCCGCTAAGTTCGCATATATCTGGGAGAACGACCAGGAGGTGATCAAAGCCGGTCTGCAGGGATTTGCACGTGATACCCTCCGTCTGAACATGATGGATGCTATCTTCAAGGGCCAATATACCGAGGAGACGATTGCTGATATCTGCGTGATTCCCCACTCCGGTGGCAAGAAGTTCACCGTAGAGGTTAACAACGAGTACACCACCGCTTCCGGTACCAATGTACCTCTGTTCGTTATCTATGCGCCGTTTGAGAGCTATCTGGGCGACCTGGACGAGCAGGAGCTCATCAACCTCGTTGACCAGGAGACCAAGCTGGAGCACTATCCCGGACTGAAGGTCGGCGACATCGAGGAGCCTAACAACTACGCAGGTAACTGGGAGTAACGGCTTAGAGCCGAGCAAATTATTTCTATCATGAGAATAATTTCCGGAACATTTGGGGGGCGGCGCTTGTCGCCCCCTAAAAATATCACAGCGCGTCCTACGACCGACTTTGCGAAGGAGAGTCTATTCAACCTGCTGCAGAACCGCATGGAGTTTGAGGGCATCGACATGCTCGATCTCTTTGCCGGTACGGGTGGTATCGGACTGGAGTTTGTCAGTCGTGGTGCACGCGAGGTGACGGCTGTTGAGTTGGCGCATACCCAGCAGAACTTCATCATCCAGACCTGCAAGCAGCTGGGCATCCGCAATCTCTCGCTCATCCGGGGCGATGTGTTCCGCTATCTGAATGCGTGCCGGATCAGTTATGACTTCATCTATGCGGACCCACCCTATGCCTTGGATCGTCTGGAGGAGTTGCCCGACCTGGTGCTGCCCCGCCTGAAGGAGGGCGGCTGGTTTGTGCTGGAGCATGGCAAGGACCGCGATTTCTCGCTCCATCCCCGCCACGTAGAAACCCGCCGCTACGGCAGCGTCCATTTCAGCTTCTTCCAATAAAAAAAATCGCCCGTTTGGACGATTTTTTTTACCAGAGTGCCCGGAGGCACTTTTTGTTTGCCGTTTATGTGTAGGGCGATCTACTTACGTTCGATGTCTCGTATCTCGCTTCGGTTTGCCTCCGGCGGGTACCTACCTTCGGTGCAACCGGCCAAGCCGGTGTCTCTGGAAATATAGGATATGAATTTACCAGATTCCAAGAAGCCAAAACAAAGCGCGTAAGACGCTTTTAATCAATATGTCTGCGCAACGCTTTGCGCTTTTGCCCTATTTTACGTCTGGGCGGGGACGATATTTCTATTCAAACAGCAATTCGTGAATAGCTTCGTACACAACAACTACTCTTTAGTTCTTTCATTCGTGAAAATGATTATGGATAATACGCTTCAATGATGCATCCAATTCGTCGAGAGTATGTAGGCTATTCCACTTCTCTTCCGAGATAGTTCCTGCATACTGCGTAACAGATTGTTTCAATGCTGCTTCCATAGTCCAATTGCTATTCTAATCAAATTTCGCTGCAAAGTTACAACTTTTTTCTGAGATGTGCAAATAGAATTTACTCCGAACGTCATTTTTGATACATTCTATTGCCCCTCCTCGTGCATTTTTGACGCATTCTTGCGGCAATTATCCTCTTTTCTCATTCTTTTAGCAAATAAATTTGTACAATTCAATAATTTTTTGTAACTTCGCAGCGGATTTTAATAGAACAATAATTATGGAAAGCGAACAAGAACAATATCAATTACTCACCATCGAAGAGATGCGTGAACTGGCTAAAACCGATGAGTATAAGATACCGGAAGAGGTATTACAAATGCGAAGGAATGATGAAAACGACGTTGATTTTCCAGGTGGTGAGTACACAGTGAATATTAATGTTAATAATCCTTCGCTGCTACGAGATCACCTCCTGTTGGAAGAATGTTTAACAGAGCTGTGGAAACTTGATTGGAAACAGATAACTCACGTCTACAACTATAGAGCCATAGCATATATGCACTATCTATGGTATCATCCTTTGGTATGGGTGCCAATCTCCGATGACTTAAAGAAATCACGTATCATCATCGGCAAGGTGGCAGAAGAGCGCTATGTGAAAAGACCGGAAGAGTTTGTCCTTCTCACCCCTTTGGATTGGCATTTTAATGAGCAAATTCTTATATGGTTTGCCGATAAATTGCCCAAATTAGAAGATACACTATTCGATAGACAGATGTGGCTCACCAGCATTTTCGATATTATTTTATGGCCGTATATAATTAATGACCCATATCCTTGTTATCGACGTGCAAGTGAGGAAGACGGACTATATGATCCTTCGCTAATAAAACGGTTTGATCTTAAGACATTTTATTATAACATGCAGCATATAGCCGAACTTTTCGATGGAAAGAAGGCTGCTGAGATAGTACGTCTACTCCGTTCCGATTGGAAACGAATCGTCTCGTTGAAGTTATTCGAAATAGATAAGATTACCCCCGAACAAATCGAAGAATTCCGTGCTGGCCTCTTCGAGGGCATGGACTACTATCTCGAACTATGGGATGCCGAAACGCCCCAACCTTCCGACCCGTCCACCACGCCCGCATCCTTCGAATACATCACCGATCAATGCCGCAAAGAAGGCAAAGCCGAAGCCGTCGAAGCCGAACTACGTGCCGCCGCCAAAGGAACGGCCGTAGCTATGTGGAAAACTATTCGAACCAACGAAGCACTCGGCTATCTCTCTACCAAAAATCTTGCAGCTTCCAAAATCTACAAGGCACTCACCGCTTACTTCGGCCCGTTGCCCTATAATGAACGCAATTTCCGAGATGCTCGCAACAAACGATAAATAACATGCCCCGGTTCTAAACCGGTTGCCGCAAATTGCCGCGGTAAATCACAAAGTAGCCTCTTTTCGCGGCAGTTTATTGCCGTTTATTGCCGAAAAGCAGTCACAATTTCTGTGGCTGCTTTTTTTTCTATACTTTTGCACCGTCTTTTCTTACCGCGAGGGAATAATCGATGCACCGGGCGTCCCTCAATCAATCCTCAGTCTGATGCATCGAAAAAGGGATTGCTTCGCTTCTAGTATCGGCCAAGCTTGACCGATCTAACAAAACGTATCGGCCATATATGACCGATCCCAAAAGAAAAAAGAAGCAAAAAAGAAAAGAATAATAAAAAATTTATAAAATTATTTTTATTTATTATTTTAATTATTATTATGGCTACCTTTCAAGATTTATGGACGCTCCTACAACCCGGCCCCGAATACGACGGCGTCCGTCGAGCCTGCGAGAAAATGTGGGATGCCATCCCGCCGCAACGCCAACAACTCATCTACGACACCCTCTCCGAGAAAAAATCCCTCGGCGAGTTCATCGACTTCAACCCCTACTATGCCCTCCAGAAAAACGCCAACCCCATGCCCCATTTCCTCGACGGATGGGAACAGGACGACGCCCATGCCGAAGGCATACCCCTTGTCATCGTCCGCTTCAACCGACGCTACCTCTGCTGCACCCGGGCCACCATGCTCGCCCACAACCTCCCCTACGTCCGCGACGTCCTGCCGCCCGACCAACTACCCTATTGACCGCCGTTATGAGAGCAATGACCAAACAGCAATTAGCCCAACGGGCGGGTGTGAGCCGCTGGACGCTACAACGTTGGCTCAACCAACCGCACATGCGGCAAATGCTCGCCCCCTACAACTTAAAACCAAAACAACAAATCCTACCGCCAGGTGCGGTGAAAATAATCTGTGAACACTATGTTATTGAAATTGATTAAAACTCGCCCCATGATATCGGGCACGCATTGTGAAGTATGGGAAATAAACCCGCTATTGGAAGACCGCCTCATGGCCGAAGTATTCGTTCTCTACGAACATCTTCCATCCGAACTCTTCTATCCGCTCACCATCACCCTCCACGGCATCCGCATCCGAGGCCAAGAACTCGGCTGGCAGTGGGACGAACCCGAAGCAGAACAGGAGGTATATGAGTACCTGAAGGAGATCCAGTTGTCCGGCGAAGAGATATACCTGGATGTATGCGTACCCGAACCCGACCTACCAGGCTATCCCTATATAGACCGCCATCCGGATGATTATCCGATCGTGCTTACGGACGAGATGATAGTACTGATGGATGATCTGGATGAAGATGAGCGACCGGAAGAACCGATGTCCGAACCGGAATACGTGTAAGAACCGCAGAAAATAGCGAAAAATACATTTTTTTGCATTTTTTTGTAGCAAAGTGGAGCAAAGAGGGGCAACACCCTCTTTGGTCGTTTATATTAGTGATTGTGGTTGAGAGAAAGACCACCCAAACACCATTCAATCTCCACACACCCAGCCACTCTCGCGCCACTCTGGCGCCACTCGCGCGAGAATGATCCTTTGTTAATTAACCCGGCATTTGATGCCGGAATTGTTTAACCCCGTATCCGCCTTACTCCGCAGGCATTCCCTGCTCCGGTTCTAAACCGGTGGCGGATCTAAACCTAACCCTTAACCCCTCTCACGGCGTAGAGGTTCGAACGGCCAAGGCCAATGCCAATGCCAAAGCCGTTCGGCAAACGCCGAACAACTATGGCACGTTATGAACCCATCGACATGGTCAACCACTACCGCGGAAAGATCTGCTCCCACTCGGACACCTACTTCCAGAAACGTGGCAACACCCTTTGCACCGGGCGCATCTGCAACCCCCGTGACCTCTCCAAGCACCCCCTCTCGGCCGACGAGATAGCCGTGCGACAGAAGTTCACTCAGGCGCGCGCTGCTGTCAAGGCACTCACCTCCGAACAGAAAGCCGCTTATGCCCTTTCGTTCAAAAACCAGAAGAAGTACGCCACCCTGGCCGGCTACATCTTCGCATCCGAGTACGCCAAACTCGGCAACTAACCCTAATCTGCATCCGCCACGTTTGGCGGATTTTAGAAACAAAATTAACCTAACCCTTAACCCCTCTCACGGCGTAGAGGTCCGAACGGCCAAGGCCAATGCCAATGCCAATGCCAAAGCCGTTCGGCAAACGCCGAACACGAATGGCTCAAGTAATTTTCTCTGCCGGTATCGATAGTGTATCCGGCGCACTCTCGAAGCCGAGCAAGAGCGGTCAGCACTCTTGCAACAAGATGCTGTTGGCTACCCACCGCACGGCACCGACCACCAACAACCAGT
>DFGU01000123.1:8963-9865 GCA_002371785.1 Bacteroidales bacterium UBA3742 | reverse complement strand
GAACCGGGCCAGTATGCCGTGCGCGGAGGTATCGTGGATGTGTACAGTTACGCCCATGACGACCCGTACCGCCTGGACTACTGGGGCGACGAGATAGAATCGATACGAACCTTTGACATCGAGTCGCAGTTGAGCCGCGAGAAAGTGACGGCCATCGACATCATCGCCCGCCAACAGCAACCCGAGACCGAGGAGAAAGCCTCGATGACCGAGTACCTCAGGCCGGACACGATATGGGTGAGCAACGATTTCTCGGTAACGGACTACAAGCTGCAGAGCAGCGAGACATGCGACTGCCCGCGTCCGAACCTCAGGCGCAGCGGACTAAGCACGATAGAGATCGGTCGCAAGAGCTACTACGACCGCCATACCGCCATCGGATGGCAGACCCTACCCCAGCCTGTGTTCCATAAGAACTTCGAGCTGCTGATCGACGACCTGGTAGAGAAGCAGAAAGCGGGCTACAAACTGTATATCCTATCCGACCAGAAGAAGCAGACCGACCGACTGGCCGCCATATTCGAGCAGATGGGCGAGGACGGAGGCGAACAGATACGCTTCACGGCGGTGGACCGGACGCTGCATGCCGGATTTGTGGACCACGGACTGAAACTGGCCTGCTATACCGACCACGAGATATTCGAGCGTTACCACCGCGTATCGCTGCGTTCGGAGAATGCCCGCCGCGGCAAAGCTATCGTGACGCTACGCGAGATCAACCAGCTGCAAGTGGGCGACTACGTGGTACATTCCGACCACGGAATAGGCAAGTTTGGCGGATTGGTGACCACCACCGTCAACGGCAAGCCGCAGGAGATGATCAAACTCATCTTCCGCGAGGGCGACACGATATTCGTATCGATCCATAACCTGCACCGCATATCCAAATACAAAGGACGCGA
>DFGU01000123.1:0-8834 GCA_002371785.1 Bacteroidales bacterium UBA3742 | reverse complement strand
AAGGACAAAGTGAAGGACATCGCGCGCGACCTGATACGCCTGTACGCGGCGCGCAAGCAGCAACCCGGACACGCCTATGCGCCGGACGGCTACATGCAGCATGAGCTCGAGGCCGGCTTCCTATACGAAGACACGCCCGATCAGGCTAAAGCGACCCTGGACGTAAAGCACGACATGGAGAGCGTTCGACCGATGGACCGACTCATATGCGGCGATGTAGGTTTCGGCAAGACGGAGGTGGCGATGCGTGCGGCCTTCAAGGCTGCGACGGACGGTAAGCAGACCGCCGTGCTGGTGCCGACGACGGTGCTGGCCCTGCAGCACTACCAGAGTTTTCGCGAGCGCATGAAGGATTTCCCGATCACGATCGAGTATCTGAGTCGCGGCAAGACACCCAAAGAGCAGAAAGATATCCTGGAGCGACTCCGGGAGGGCAAGATAGACATCCTGATCGGTACGCACAAGCTGGTGAGCAAGACCGTCAAATGGCACGACTTAGGGTTGCTGATTATAGACGAGGAGCAGAAATTCGGCGTAGCCGTGAAAGACAAACTGAAGAGCCTGCGCACCAACGTAGATGTGCTGACGCTGACGGCGACGCCTATCCCGCGTACGCTGCAGTTCTCCTTGCTCGGCGCTCGCGACCTAAGCATCATCAATACGCCGCCACCCAACCGCTATCCGATACAGACGGAGGTGATCACGCCCGACGACGAGGACATCATACGCGAGGCGATAGAACTGGAGATGGAACGTAACGGCCAGATATTCATCGTATGCAACCGCATCGAGATGCTGGAACGACTGGAGCACCGCATCCACCGCCTATGTCCGCAGGCACGTATCGTAATCGCCCACGGACAGATGGCGACCGACGAGATGGAGAAGCGGCTGGAGGATTTTATCAACTACGACTACGACATCCTGCTGGCCACCACCATCATCGAGAGCGGCGTGGACATACCCAACGTGAACACCATCATCATCTACTCGGCCCAGCACTACGGACTAAGCGACCTGCACCAGTTGCGTGGACGCGTAGGACGATCCAATAGAAAGGCCTACTGCTACCTGGTAGCGCCCGAACGCGAACTGCTGACAGCCGATGCACGGCGACGACTGGATGCGATATCCACCTTTGCGGAACTGGGATCCGGCTTTAACCTGGCCATGCAGGACCTGGATATCCGCGGTGCGGGTAACATGCTGGGTGCCGAGCAGTCGGGCTTCATAGCCGACCTGGGATACGAGACCTACCAGCGCATCCTGAACGAAGCCGTGACGGAACTGAAAGAGGAACTAATGGCGAATGGCGAATGGGCGAATGGCGACCGGAGTGCCTCCGGAGTCGAAATAGGCGAATGGACGAAGGGCGAATGGTGGGCAGAGGATTGCCAGCTGGAGAGCGATCTGCAACTGGGATTCCCCACCGACTATGTGGAGAATATATCGGAGCGTATCAGCCTGTACCGCGAACTGGATCAGATGCGCAACGAGGACCAACTGCTGGAATACAAGAAGCGACTGATCGACCGCTTCGGGCCATTGCCTGAGTCGGCCGAAGAACTGCTGGACGTGGTGCGACTCAGATGGCTATGCTGCGAGATGGGTGTGGAGAAAGTGTTCCTGAAAGGCGAACGACTGGTGCTCTACTTCACGACGAAGAAACCCAAATACTGGCAGTCGGACGCGTTCCGCCGGTTTATAGAGTACGCCACGACGCGTCCGGAACGATGCCTGCTGAAAGAAGATGTGGATAAGAAGGGACAACCTACCGGAAGACGGTATATGAGCATACAGCAGGTACGTACTGTAGCGGGAGCGCTAAACTTGCTGCGCAAGTTGAAAGGTTGATTGGTTTATTAGTTGATGAGTTGATTAGTTTATATTATGCGATTTATAGGAATCATACCGGCGCGATATGCGTCCACCCGTTTTCCGGGTAAGCCGCTGGCGATGCTGGGCGACAAGCCCATGATACAGCGTGTGTACGAACAGGCCAGGAAGGCGCTGGACGAAGTGGTGGTAGCCACCGACGACGAACGTATCTACCAGGCTGTGGAGCAGTTTGGCGGACGGGCTATCATGACGCGCAAGGATCATAAGTGCGGCACGGACCGATGCCTGGAAGCGTTTGACCGGAGTGCCTCCGGAGTCAATAAAGATGACAAGGAGACCGTCATTATCAATATACAGGGTGATGAACCGTTTATACAGCCGGAGCAGATAGAGGCCATCAAGGCTTGTTTTCCGACGGAGATTGCGACATTAGTAAAACCTTTTACCGAGGCGGACGGACTGGCGGCGCTGGAGAACCCGAATACGCCGAAGGTGGTCTTCTCGCGCGAGACGGGCAATGCCCTACTCTTCTCACGCAGCGTGATACCTTACCTGCGTGGGATAGACCGACAGGACTGGCTCAAGCAGCATAAGCACTACAAGCACATCGGCATGTATGCCTACCGAGCGGATATCCTGCGAGAGATCACCCGTCTGCCGCAGACGGAGGCCGAACTGGCCGAGAGCCTGGAGCAACTACGATGGCTGGAGAACGGATACCAAATACGCGTAGCCGAGACGCAGGTGCAGTCGATCGGCATTGACACGCCGGAGGACCTACAAAAAGCGATACGCTTTCTCGAGGAAATGGGCTAATGGCGAATGGCGAATGGACTAATGGAAAAAATTAATATATATTAACCTTTAAAAACACAAAACATTATGGCAAAAAATCAATGTCCTACTCCGCACATCGGTGCGCAGTACGGTGAAATTGCAAAGACAGTTATCATGGCAGGCGATCCTCTTCGTGCTAAGTTGATGGCAGAGAAATTCCTGACCAACCCTGTGCAGTTCAACAACGTGCGCGGTATGCTCGGTTTCACGGGTGAGTACCAGGGCAAGCGCGTGAGCGTGATGGGTCACGGTATGGGTATCCCGTCGATAGGTATCTACTCGTACGAGCTGTATAACTTCTACGATGTGGATACGATCATCCGCGTAGGTTCTGCCGGTTCGCTGCGCGAGGACCTGAAACTGGGTGATATTGCTATCGCTATGGGTTCGTGCCACAACAGCAACTACGCTATCCAGTACGAGTTGCCGGGTACGTTCGCATGTATCGCCAGCTTCGACCTGGTTCGCAAGGCCGCTGAGAACTGCGAGAAATTCGGCTATAACTACAAGGTAGGTAACGTATTCTCGTCCGACTCGTTCTACACCGAGAATGCCCACAACGACAAGTGGATCAACATGGGCGTACTGTGTATCGAGATGGAGGCACCGTCGCTATACATGAACGCAGCGCGTGCAGGCAAGAAGGCACTCGTGATGTGCACCATGTCGGATCATATCCTGACCGGCGAAGCTATGTCGGCCGAGGAGCGTCAGACATCGTTCACCAACATGATGAACGTTGCCTTCTCGATGATTTAAGACAAACAAAAAATTATTTAGATGGATAAAAACACTTGGATCGGCTTCGGATTGATAGCCGTGATCATTATCGGGTTTAGTCTATGGAACAAACCCTCGAAAGAACAACTGGCTCAGCAGCAGGCCTATCAGGACAGTATAGCGGCTGTACAGGCTGAGCAACAGGCCGCAGAGGCCAAGATGCAAGCTGCCGCAGAGGCTGCGCCGGCTGCAGAAACCCAGACAGCAAACGACACCCTGAGTGCCGCAGAGCGTGAGGCACAAGTGCGCGAGGCCAAGTATGAGGTCTTCTCGCATGCCGCTGCTCCGCGTAAGGCCGAGGAGTACATCCTGGAGAACGAGGTGCTGCGTCTACATATCGCCCAGAAGGGCGGTCGCATCGTGCAGGCCGAACTGAAGGACTATCGTGCCTACGGCGACTCGGCCAACCCGCTCAGCCTGTTCCAGGGCGATGAGTCGGAGATGCGTATACTGCTTCGCTCGAGCGACAACAGTCGTATCATGGCTACCGACGAGCTGCACTTTGACTTGCAGTCGCGTACGGACTCAACGGTGGTGATGCGTCTGATGACCGACAGCGCGACGGAGTGGCTCGACATATGCTACGCGTTGCACCCGAACAACTACATGGTGGATATCCGCCTGCAGGGTCACGGACTGGAGCGCGTGCTGGCGCAGAACACGACGAGTCTGGAACTATTCTGGAACCAACTGGTGCCGCAACACGAGCGCGGACGTAAGTTTGAGGAGCGCTATGCGCAGCTACAGTACATGTTGCCGGACGGCGAGATGGAGAAGTTGAGCGAGAGCAAGGCCGACGACAAGACCGAGAACGCCAAGATCCGCTGGATCGGTTATAAGGACCAGTTCTTCTCGTCGGTGCTGATTGCAGACAGTGTCTTTGAGACCAGTACGTTTACCTCGACGCCGCAAAAAGATCAGTACGTGAAGGCCTATACGACGCACACGCATATCCCCTTTGATATCCGTGGCGAAAAGGCTACCGGCCTCAAGATGTATCTGGGTCCGAACCACTACAACACGCTCAAGGCCTATGACGACGACCTGGAGGGCGATCAGCGTCTCAGACTGAAAGAACTCGTTCCGCTGGGATGGAAGATCGTAAGCTGGATCAACAAGGTGCTGGTGATCCCGATGTTCGACCTGTTCAACTCGTGGGAGCTGAATATCGGACTGGTGATATTGCTGATGACTATCGTTATCAAGCTGATCATCCTGCCCTTTGTGTTCGCCAGCTACCGTTCAAGCGCCAAGATGCGCGTGCTCAAGCCGCAGATCGACGCTATCAACGAGAAGTATCCGCCCGAGAAGATGCAAGAGCGTCAGCAAGAGACGATGAAGCTGTACCAGCGTGCCGGCGTAAGTCCGATGTCGGGCTGTCTGCCGATGCTGTTCCAGTTCCCCGTGCTGATGGCTATGTTCTGGTTCCTGCCTACGGCTATCGAGCTGCGTGGCAAGTCGTTCCTCTGGGCCGACGACCTCTCGACGTATGACGCCGTCATCACATGGAGCGGCAATATACCGTTGCTGGGTGACCACCTGAGCCTCTTCTGCTTGCTCATGACGATCGTAAATATCATCTACACGTACATGAACATGCAGCAACAGTCGATGGATCCGAACATGAAGTTCATGAAGTACATGATGTACGCCATGCCGCTCTTGTTCCTCTTCATCTTCAACGACTACAATGCGGGTCTGAGCTACTACTACTTCGTGAGCCTGCTCATCACCATCCTGCAGACCATGATCTTCCGCTGGACAACGGACGATAAGAAGCTGCTGGCCGAGATGGAACGCAACGCCAAGAAGAACGAGAAGAAAGCCCAGAAACGTAGCGGCTTCATGGCACGTCTGGAGGAGATGCAACGCCAGCAACAGCGTATGGCACGCGAGAATGCCAAGGCGCAACAAAAACGGATGCGATAGATGACCTTCTCGTTCCTCACACTGGGATGCAAACTCAACTTTGCGGAGTCGTCCGCATTGGGCAAGACCCTGATAGCACGCGGTCATACGCGTGCTATCAAGGGGTCGGCTCCCGATCTATGCATCGTCAACACCTGTTCCGTGACCGACGCGGCCGATCATAAGGACCGGCAGGCGATACGTCGTCTGCGTCGTCAGTACCCGGAGGCTACGCTCATCGTGACCGGTTGTTATGCCCAACTCAAGCCGGGCGAGATAGCCGACATACCAGGCGTGGACTACGTGCTGGGTATGCATGAGAAATTTGACATACCGGCCTTTGTGGAGCACCTGGAGCAGCAGCACGAGACGATCCATACGAGCGAGATACGCGAGGTGGACACGTTCTGCGGGGCTCGATCGAAAGACGATAGGACACGCTGTTTTCTGAAAGTACAGGACGGTTGCAACTATTTCTGCACCTACTGTACCATCCCGCTGGCACGCGGCAAGAGCCGCAACCCGAGTATCGCCACGCTCACGGACGAACTGCGCGGAGCGATAGAGGAAGGCGCGAAAGAGATCGTACTGACCGGCGTCAATATAGGCGACTTCGGACGCTCGACAGGTGAACGGTTTATCGACCTTTTAAAGGCCTTAGATGACGCCTCTGAGGCGGAGTACCGCATGCGTATCTCGTCGTGCGAACCTAATTTGCTGAGCGACGAGGTGATCGACTTTGTGGCACACAGTCGTCACTTTGCGCCGCACTTCCATATCCCGCTTCAGTCAGGCTCGAACGAGGTGCTGAAGATCATGCATCGCCGCTATACCCGCGAATTATTCAAGGAGCGTGTAGAGCATATTCTTCGCGTCATGCCACAGGCATTTATCGGCGTTGACTGCATGGTAGGCGTGCGGGGCGAGACGGAGGAGTGCTGGGAAGATTACCTCGGTTTTATCCGGTCGCTGCCCGTCAGCCAACTGCATGTATTTACCTACTCCGAGCGCCGGAATACGAGGATGCTGGAGATGGATCTGCACGTGGTGCCGCAGAAAGAGCGGGAGCGTCGCAGCCAGGAATTGCATCGCGTGAGCGAGGAGAAACTGCAGGCCTTCTATGCAGCGCATAAGGGCGAACGGGGCGTGGTGCTCTGGGAAGCCAAGCGCGTACCGGCCACAACGGAACAACCCTCCGAGAGCGGATGGCTCATGGAGGGCTGGACCGAGAATTATATTCGCGTATGCCGTCCATACGACAAGGCGAAAATCAATACGTTTGAAGAGGTTGTTATCTGACCTCCTGTCCCTGGACAGTAAACAGTCTATCTCCGCGTTGGATCAGTAATTGTCCGTCGCGGAGTATTTTGTTGGTCCAGTCAGGGCCTCGTTGGTCGTTGGTCGTTGGAACAGCTTGCTGCTCTTGGTAGCCGTCGTCCATCGGTGTGCGGTGGGTCATGGCGTAGTCCAGGTACATCTCGAGCATGGTATAGCCGCTCGCATGCAAGGTGTTCTGGTCGGGGGTGGCAGGATCGCAACCGTTAACGGTCTCCCAAGCATCGGGCATGCCATCGAGGTCGGTATCCGTGAGCGGCGCTACATAGGGATAGTCGTAGAACCCTTCGGCATCGGCTTCGGTATCGATGATACCCTTCTTGTTGGTTTTACTGCCGGTATAGGTATAGAGGCCATTACGCGTATCACTGGTCAGACGCAGACCGACATGATCACGCGGGAAACAGCCGGCAGTATCCAGGACGGTCTCAAAGGCCTGTTCTGCAGTCTCATAATTAGAAGCGGCGTAGGCATAGGTATCGAAATCGTAGCGACCATAGATGGAGTCCTGGGTCCATCGCCACCAAGGCGTAGCCGGACGAATCAGCGTATCGACGCGACTCTCTTCCTTGGTGTAGGATTTTACGTTGACGGCCGACCAGTTGTCCGCGGTGGCAGACGGTACACCATCAAAGATATTTCCCGAGAAATACCACTTACTAGGTCCCCAACTGGTGGCACCGCTACGGGCTTTCTCGACCGAGACAAAGAGCTTGGTATTGGTGGTGTTGGGACCGGCTTTGTAGTAGTTGTTCACGAAATTGCACTCGTGGGCGGAGTTAAGACCGTTGTATTCACCTTCCGCCAGTTTAGCGGTATTCTCACCACCATAGCAACCGTTGCTGCCACCCTCGAAATTGTAGTTCACATTGTTGATATAGTCGAGATAGACCACGTAGTCGTTGCTCTGCGCACCATTGAAGCGACAGGAACGCTTGTTGTTGTTTACGAGCAAGTTATGGTGGTAGGTAGCCGGCGAGCCGCCCCATTGACAGCCGTAGCCGCGAGCACCCTTGGGGTGACCGGAGTTGTTGAGTCCCTCATGGACGATGCAGTACTGGACGGTGATGAAATGGCTGTCGTAGGTATTCATATTCTCCTCGGTGGACCAACCGAACTCACAATGATCGATGATATAGTTCTCGCAGTTCTCCGCACCGAAGGCGTTCTGGGTGATGATATTGCCATTCACGTCGTTGCGACCTATACGGAAGCGGATATTGCGGATGATGAAGTTGCGTGAACCGCCGCAGTTGACCTTGTTGTGGGTGATGACGACGCCCATGCCGGGTGCGGTCTGGCCAGCCAGCGTGTAGTTCTGGCGGTTGATACGCAGATCCTTGACGAGCCGTATCTCGCCCGTGACGGCAAAGCAGACGGTAAGGGGCTCATCGGGATATTGACGAACGGCCCAACGGAGCGATCCTTCGGTAGCGCCGTCAGCATCATCGGCCAAGGTGGTGACATAGACCACGCGTCCACCACGTCCGCCGGAGGCGAACTTGCCAAAACCTTCTGCGCCGGGGAAGGCAAGGAGGTCGTTGTTCATTAGTCGTTGGTCGTTGGCAAATAGTTGAACACAGACGGCTAAACTGAGGCTGCAAATTGCTGCCATAAGGAATCGTCGGGTACGGGAGCTACGATACATATAGGTTCTTTTTTTACGGGGTGAATAAATTCTATTTTACGGGCATGCAGGCTGATACCGCCATCGGGATTGGAGCGACGGGCACCGTATTTCAGGTCGCCCTTGACGGGACAACCGATCGCTGCGAGTTGGCAACGTATCTGGTGGTGACGTCCGGTCTCGAGGTTGATTTCCAGGAGCGTGTAGTGTTCGCCACGCACGAGGGTACGGTAGGAGAGTATGGCCTGCTTGGCCTCTTTATCGCCCGGCTTGGCGATAAAAGTCTTGTTAAGCCGCTCGTTGCGAGTGAGGTAGTTCTCCAGCCGCGCTTCGGACTGCTTCGGGCATCCTTGCACGATGGCCCAGTAGGTCTTTTTTAGACCGCTTCGCTGATAGACCGTTTCACTGTTAGACCGCTTCGCTGATAGACCGCTTACGCTGATAGACGATTTTTCTCTTAACATGTCGTTGAGTCGGGTGAGGGCCTTGCTGGTTCGAGCAAAGAGCA
>DFGU01000009.1:13140-15891 GCA_002371785.1 Bacteroidales bacterium UBA3742 | reverse complement strand
AGCTTATTGCCCTCAAACTGACGAGTTCCTTTCTCAAACGAGAAGGTCGGCAGCTCCACTTCCTTACCATCCAGAAGGTCATGCATCTGCTGACGGAAGAAGGGCAGATCCACCGCCTCTACATGCTCGAAATCCCAATCGCCGTTTTCGTCACGCGGGGTGTCCTCACGATTCACGAAATAGTCGTCCATCGAGATCACCACCGGGCGAATACCGTTGACAAGCAACTGAATCTGCAGACGCTTGGAGAACGTAGTCTTACCCGATGAGGACGGACCGGCAATGAAGATCAGCTTAGGCTGTTTTTCCGCGATCTGATCGGCTATCTGCGCCACTTTCTTCTCGTGCAGCGCCTCGGCCAACTTGATCAACTCGAACGAGCGGTTGTTCTTGCAGGCCACGTTGAAGTCGCTCACGTTGTGGATATGCAGCAACTTGTTCCAATAGCTGAACTCCGAGAATATCTTGAACATATTGTCCTGCACCAGCGTATCTTCCAAATGATCCGGATTCTTGCGGTTCGGGATGCGCAGCAGCATACCGTCGTGGTACGGCTCCAGGTCGAAGATATTCACATAGCCTGTCGAGGGCATTGTGCTGCTGGTATAATAGTCGATATAGTCACCCATGCGGAAATAGCGGCAGTAGGGGTTGCCCAGGGTCTCAAAGATCGTGGACTCACCATCGGCCCGGGCGCCGAACATCTTGATGACCTCCTTGGTCTGCTTCTCCTCCTCATGGATCGGACGATTCTCATGGATGATCTCCCACATACGCTTCTTAATCGCCTCTACCATCTCCGGCGTCAGTATGGGTTCGCCGGCCTCTGCATTCAGGTCGCCATGCTTCGGCGTACGCCACTGTAGGGTGCAATAGTATCCCTTGCTGATCGGGTGCTCAATGCGCAAGTCGGCACGCGGATAGAGATCGTTGATGGCACACGCCAGGATCATATTCAGCGTACGCACATAGCAACGCATACCGCTGGGCGAACTGGCATCCAGGAACTCCACATCCTTGGGTTTGTAGAGGAGGAAGTCCAGACTCTCAACCTTGTAATTGACGTGAGCGGCGATGATCGGGTAGCGCAGTTGCACACCTATCTTATCCTTCAACTCAATTAGAGAAATTCCACGCGGCACCTCATGATAGGTGTGAGTGTTTTTGCAATAGACAGTAATTGTTGGTTCCATACGTATGTTGGATTAATTAAAATCTATAATATGATGTATCGACAGTATGCCGAGTATGTCGGTCGATTCGGGTGTCTCCGTGACAGCCAGCGTCGTGATATTGTGCTTGTCCATCAGCTCGAGTGCATCGCTCATGAGGGCATCGCGATGGATATGCTTGTAGCTCGGCGTCATGATGTCAGCCGCCACGAGCGTATCCAGTTGCGGCTTGTTCTCAATAGCCCGGCGCAGATCACCATCCGTGATGATACCGCAGCAGGCCTCGCCCTCATAGACCATCGTCATGCCCATATGACCCTTCGACATCTCCAGCACCAGTTCGCGCAGCGGCGTCGTGGTCTGTACGCGCGGCACGTACTCTTGCATATGCTGGCCAACGCGACCCAGCAGTTTGCGTCCTAAGGCGCCGCCGGGATGATATACGGCAAAATTCTCGGCACGGAAGCGACGTTTCTCCATCAGGCATACTACCAGGGCATCACCCAGCATGCACGTAGCCGTCGTACTGGTGGTCGGCGCCAAGCCCAGCGGACAAGCCTCACGGTCCACATGCATCGAGAGAACGATGTCACAACTCTTCGCCAGGCGTGACTGCTCATCGCCTGTCATGGCAATCAGTCGGCAGCCTATCTTGCGCAGCGGATCGATCACGGAGAGTATCTCGTTGGTCTCGCCGCTATTGCTTACCAGCATGACGATATCCTCGCGGCATACCATGCCCAGGTCGCCGTGTACGGCCTCCGCCGCATTGACAAAGATAGCCTGCGTGCCGGTGGAAGCCAAGGACGAAGCGATCTTATGGCCGATGATACCGGTCTTGCCGATACCCATGATGACCAGTTTGCCCCGACAGGCATATATCGCCTCCACCGTCTCATCGAAACGGCTGTCTATCTGACAACTCAGATGCTCCAGTTCCTGTATCTCCTCCGCGAAAATCTGTTTCGCCCTCTCGCTATGCGTCATAGTGTCTGCGTTAGTTCGTGTATCCGTTTTGCTTGCTCCAGGATATGCTCTATATCGCTCAGGCGCACCTGATTGGCGGCATCGCTGATAGCCTCTTCCGGACGAGGATGTACCTCCAGGAACAGGCCGTCCACGCCTACAGCCAAGGCGGCCCGCATCAGGTGGGGCACCATCTCGCGGTTGCCACCGGTCACGCCCTGCTGAGTGCTGGGCTGCTGTACGGAATGCGTGGCGTCAAAGATGACGGGACAGCCCAGCCGGCGCATCTCCACCAGTCCGGTCATGTCCACTACCAGCCGGCCGTAGCCGAAGCTGGATCCGCGTTCCGTGAGCCATATGCCGTCCTGCCGTCCGTCGCGTACCGCCGCTATCTTATCGATCGCGCCGCGCATATCCCAGGGCGCCATGAACTGTCCTTTCTTGACGTTCACGATACGTCCGGTACGCGCTGCGGCTTGCAGCAGGTCGGTCTGACGACTCAGGAAAGCCGGTATCTGCAGCACATCCGCCACCTCGCTCACCGGGGCGCATTGCCACGACTCATGCACATCGGTCACGATAGGCAACGAGAACTGCTCTTTGACCTCTTGCA
>DFGU01000009.1:0-13025 GCA_002371785.1 Bacteroidales bacterium UBA3742 | reverse complement strand
GCCTTGTCGAACGACGACTTGAAATAGAGCGTCATGCCCAGCCGGCCGCACACCTCACGGAGGCGTTCAGCGGTCTGCATCACGATCTCGCGACGCTCGATGGCGCAGGGTCCGGCTATGAGCAGGAGCGGTTTCATTTGACGTGCTTATATACGCGTATCCAAGCTACGTTCAGCGTACCCTCCATGGCTTTCTGCTGCTCGTCGATGAACGACGAGAGAGCCAGGAAGAGCGGCTCCTTAGGCAGGTTGTAGCTGGTGCGATAAACCTCCAGGTTGTTCACAAACCAGATCAGCTCGCGCTCGGTCCAACGAAGCGTGTAGATATAGTACTTCGTGGGCGAGATACCGCTCAGGGTCGTACCGTCAAAGCCTTTCTCCTTGTAGTTGCCCATGGTGATACGCTTGCCGTTGTAGTGGAAGAGGCTGATCATCGGCAGCTTCTTGCCCGAACCCAACCATACGGCATGGTGGATGTCACCCTCCGTACGCAGTTTCACCATGAACATACCCTCTTTCTGACGGAAGGCATCGGCCGTCTGGATAATATCGCTCGTATATTCGAAGTCCTTGTTGATGAATCCTTTCTTCGGGTCCCAAGCCGGTGCGGTCACATGCTCGTTCTTGGTGAACAAACAGAGCTTGGCATCCATTGTACCTACGTTCTTACCGCCGTTGTTAGCCTGCTGCTCGTTAGAGAACGAGTGCTGGGTCTTCAGCTTCGGATTGTCGTATGCGAAACCGGGCTTCCATGCCGACTCCGACATACGGAACCACTCAAACTCGTCCTTGAAGGTCTCCTTCCAGCTCTCCAACTCCTCGATCTTCTTACGATCTTCCTTGAAGAAGTACTGGATATCGTTCATAGCTGCCAACTGCTTGTAGCGCACCTCTTGCTGGTACTCGTCCGTGGTCTTCCAGCGCTTGGGGTTGCTCCAGAAAGCATGCTGCTCCTTGTACTCCGGCGTCGAAACCTCAGCCACCAGCGCCCTGAAGCGCTCCGGGTCCTTCGAACTGCGATAACGGATATAAGCCTTGAAGTCAGCCGACTTCTCAAACTCGGCCCACTGCTTCAGCTCCAGCGAGTTACGAACCTCTTTCTTGCTCTGCAACTTCACGTAGTTAGGACTCTGACGGAACTCCATATAGTCCTTCAGGCGCTGACTGTTCTCCAGTTCCAAATACAGCTGCAGCTCCTTATTGTGCAACATCTTTTTATACTGACTGATAGTCTCGTACGTAGAAGTACTCTTGTACTTGGTATGTACCCAGTTGTACTTCTTCTGCTGAAATTCCTTACTCTCTACTACTTTCTTGAGTTCGAGGTACTCTTTCATTTCAGCCGACTGCTCAATCTGACGATAACGTGCGATACGCTCCTCTTGAGCAATCATGAGGTTCTCCATCTTGTCCGTAGATTGGAGACGACCAAATAATCTTGATAAGAAAAGATTCATACTAAAAAGGTATTAATGGATCAATTGATATATTTCTTCCAAACTATCTACATAGATTGGTTTGTAACTTTCTTCTTTCGGCAGGAATCGTAGCCCGCGCATATGCTCCGCCAGGTGCTTCAGGTCGTCGTAGAAGCCCCGGTAATTGAGCACATAAAGCGGCTTGCGATGCTCTCCCACCGTACCGCTGGCCAGGACATCCATCATCTCGTCCAGCGTACCGTAGCTGCCCGGCAGGCAGATGAAGCAATCGGCCTGTTCGCGCATCCGTTGCTTACGCTCTGCCATATTGGCCACCTCGATCAGTTCGTCGCAGTTCTTGGCCAGCCGACCGGCTGCCTTGATGCGGGGCGGTATGACGCCTATGACGTGCGCTCCCGCCGCCTTGGCGGCATCACTCACGCGGGTCATCAGTCCGCCCGTAGCACCACCATACACCAGCGTATGACCGTGCTCGCCCAGCCATCGGCCCAACGCATCTCCCAGCGCCAGATACTCGGCCGGGATTACGTCCTTTGCACTACAATAAACTGCAACTTTCAAATCTTCAAATTTTTGAATTTTCAAATCTTCAAATTGCTAAGATTGACTTATGCGTCGATCTTAGCGTAGGTAGCGTTCTGCTCGATAAACTCGCGACGCGGAGCGACATCATCACCCATCAGCATCGCGATGGTCATATCTGCCTCGGCCGCATTCTCGATGGTCACTTTCTTCAGAAGACGGCGAGCCGGGTCCATAGTGGTCTCCCACAATTGCTCGTCCGACATCTCACCCAGACCTTTATAGCGCTGGGTCTTCACCTGACGCTCATCGCCACCGGCATATTTCTGAATGAAGTCATGACGCTGCTGGTCGTTCCAGCAGTACTCACGGTAGTTACCCTTGGAGCACATATAGAGCGGTGCCATAGCGATGTACAAGTGGCCTTGCTCAATCACCTCCTTCATATGACGGAAGAACAGAGTCATAATCAGGGTAGCGATATGCGCACCGTCCACATCGGCATCGGCCATGATGATCACTTTGTGGTAACGAATCTTGCTGAGGTTAAGCGCCTTCGGGTCCTCCTCGGTACCGAACGTGATACCCAGGGCGGTGAAGATATTACGCACCTCTTCCGACTCAAACACCTTGTGGTCCATCGCTTTCTCTACGTTCAGGATCTTACCGCGCAGCGGCAGGATAGCCTGGTGCACGCGGTCACGACCGGTCTTAGCCGTACCGCCTGCCGAGTCTCCCTCAACGAGGAAGAGCTCACACTCTGCCGGATCCTTCGACGCACAGTCGGCCAGTTTACCCGGCAGACCGCCACCCGTCAGCGGACTCTTGCGCAGCACGCTCTGACGAGCGTTACGAGCCGCGATACGAGCCTGAGCAGCCAGGATCACTTTCTCCACGATCTTCTTGGCATCGTCCGGATGCTCCTCCAGGTAGTTCTGCAGCGCCTCGGCTACGGCACTCGATACTATACCCTGCACCTCCGAGTTACCCAGCTTGGTCTTGGTCTGACCCTCAAACTGCGGCTCAGCCACCTTGACAGAGATGACCGCCGTCAGTCCCTCACGGAAGTCGTTCGGGTCGATATTGGAGTTACCCTCTTTGTCTTTCAGCTTGGCCTTCTCCAGCATCTTGCTATCCTCTGCGTATTTCTTCATCACGCGGGTCAGAGCAGCACGGAAACCGGCTACGTGGGTACCACCCTCGATGGTGTTGATATTATTGACGTACGAGTGTACATTCTCGTTGAAGTCAGTATTGTACATGATGGCTACCTCTACCGGCGTACCGAACTTATCCGTACTCAGGTGGATCACCTCTGAGATCAGCGGCGTACGGTTGCTGTCGATGTAGCGAACGAACTCCTGCAAGCCCTTCTCCGAGTAGAACTCCTCACGCTTGCATTCGGTCACCTTCACGCCATTCTCCAGCGTATGCTCCTCCATCACGCGCTTGTCCTTGAGCACGATCTTAATACCGGCATTCAGGAAGGCCAACTCGCGCATACGGTTTGCCAGGATCTCCCACTTGTAGGTAGTCACGGTGAAGATGGTGTCGTCCGGCCAGAACTGCACGAACGTACCGGTCTTACGCTGCTCCCAGTTGCCAATAGCTTCGTCCTCGGTGATCACGTGCACCGGTGCCAGCGGTTTACCCTTCTCATAGTCCTGGGTATGAATCTTGCCGTCGCGATATACCTCGACGTGCATCTTGGTGGAGAGGGCGTTCACACAGCTCACACCCACACCGTGCAGACCGCCAGACACTTTGTAGGAGTCCTTATTAAACTTACCGCCGGCATGCAGCACCGTCATCACGACCTCCAGGGCCGACTTATGCTCCTTCGGATGCATATCCACCGGGATACCACGACCGTTATCCTGCACCGTGATCGAATTATCCTCATTGATGTGAACAGCTATCTCCGAGCAGAAACCTGCCAAGGCCTCGTCGATCGAGTTGTCCACCACCTCATAAACCAAGTGGTGCAAACCCTTCTCCGAGATGTCGCCGATGTACATCGCCGGACGCTTACGCACCGCCTCTAATCCCTCAAGCACTTGAATACTTGAGCCATCATACTTTTCTTTTTGTTCTTCCATTTTATGTGTTTGTCTGTTATGTATTCCTAATATTTATGCGTGCGCTGACGCACAATGCGCGCGTGTACGCACATTATCGGCTGCAAAGGTACAAAAAATTTTTGACCTGTGCAAATTATTTTTACGTTTTTTTAGGAATTTCTGCTTTTTAGGCCTTTACGAGCCCTTTTTCTGCCGCCAGTTGCATCAAATAGGCCTTGGCGGGCTCGTACTCATTGGGGATCACACCGTCCAATATAGCGTCCTTTATGGCCGCTTTGAGTTCGCCTACGGTAGAGCAGGGCTCCAAGCCCAACAGTTGCATGATCTCCTCGCCCTTCACAGGCGGCTGGAAGTTGCGGATGCGGTCGCGCTCCTCGAGTTCCACCATTTTCTCCCTGACGAGCTGATAATTCCGATGGAATCGCGCCACTTTCTCTTCGTTGCGGCTCGTGATATCCGCATCGCAGAGCAGCATCAGGTCCTCGATATCATCGCCGGCCTCAAAGAGCAGACGACGCACGGCCGAATCGGTCACGGTGTCCTCTATCAAGTGGATTGGTCGCATATGCAGGTCCACCATCTTCTGGACGTACTGCATCTTCTCGTTGAGCGGCAACTTCATCGTGCGGAAAATCTTAGGGATCATCTTGCTGCCTATATAGTTGTGGTTTCGGAACGTCCATCCCGCCTGCGGGTCCCAGGCCTTGGAGCGCGGCTTGCCGATATCGTGCAAGAGCGCCGCCCAACGCAGCCATAAAAGATCGTCCTGCGGACTGTTAGACCGCTTCGCTGTTAGACCACTTCGTTGTTGGACCGCTTCGCTGTTAGACTGTCGCAACGCGACATTATCCACCACCTGTAGCGTATGCAGGAATACGTCCTTATGTCCCCGACCGGACTTTACCTCCACACCTTTCAATGCCGCCAGTTCGGGAAAGATGAGGGGCAGCAGGCCCGTCTTGTCGAGCAATAGCCAGCCCTCGGAGGGACGACGGCTCAGCATGATCTTATGCAGCTCCTCGTTGATGCGTTCCTTGGTGATGATCTTGATGCGTTCTTTGTTTCGCACGATGGCATCAAAGGTCTCGCCATCCAGGTTGAAACCCAGTTGCGTAGCAAAGCGGATGGCCCGCATCATGCGCAGCGGGTCGTCCGAGTAAGTGATGTCCGGATCCAGGGGCGTACGGATGATGCAACGCTCCAGATCGCCCATGCCGTCAAAGGGATCTACGAGTTCGCCGTATTCCTTGTCGCCTACCACCTTTCGCCCTTCGCCATTATTCAGACATATGGCCATCGCGTTGATGGTGAAGTCGCGTCGATTCTGGTCCTCCTGCAGCGTGCCGTCCTCCACGATGGGGTTGCGGCTGTCGCGGGTATAACTCTCCCGGCGTGCACCGACAAACTCCAGCTCCAGGTCTTTCTTCTTGACTTGTGCTGTTCCGTAAGTCTTGAATACCGACAGGTGTGCGCCCTTGCCCATGCGTTTCGTTACCGCCTCGGCCAGCAGAATGCCTATACCAGAACGTCCTCCCTCACTCCTCAACTCCTCTACTTCTTTACTCCTCAACTCCTTCACTCCTTCACTCCTCGCTACAACTACATCGATATCCGTACTCGGTCGGTGGAGGATCAGGTCGCGCACCCAGCCGCCTATGACGTAGCACTCCAGCCCCAGACGGTCGGCTTCCTCGCCTATCATCCGGAGAATCGGGTCTTGTATTTTCTCGCTTGTGATACGCATGATTTATTGCTTATTCATCAGTTTGCCCTTCTTCCATTTCAGCGTGGGATAGGTCTTCTTCAGGTACGCCTCGGCACCCTCTATACCGCTACTACCGCTCGTAGCGAACGGGATGAGCACTTTGCCCTCCAGTTGCGGCAGGTTGTTATCGATCCACGAGTTGATGATACGCGGACAGATACCCCACCAGATGGGGAATCCCACATAGATGGTGTCGTAGGGCATGATGTTGGTACATTGCTTGATCGTAGGACGTGCCTCGGGGTCGTTCATCTCGACGGACGAACGCGACTTCTTGTTGCGCCAATCCAGGTCGGCAGCTGTGTATTTTTCAGCCGGTTCGATCTCCCAAAGCGTAGCCTTATGCTCGCGGGCCAGGCGCTGGGCAGCGGCCTTGGTTGTTCCCGTCGCCGAGAAATAAACCACCATCGTTTTCTTGGTTTTCTGTGCGTTTTGCGCACCTACCGGCAGAAGCATCATCGCCGCCAGCACTATAAAAAGTATTCGTTTCATAAATGTTTGTATTCCAATATTGCTGCAAAATTACTACTTTTTTGGAATATATGCAAGTTTTGGGGCAAAAAAATCGATATTTTAGCAGAAAGGGATGTCGATATGTCGCTGTTTAGACGGTGTGGTTTTGGAACTTTGAGACTTTGATGAGATTTTGTAAACAAATGATATTCTGCGAGTTATTACCAATAGTCTCAATAATCTCAATAATCTCATGCAAAAAAAGCAAGAGCGACATAGCGACAAAGCGACACGTAAAAAAGAAAACCGTCAAACCGTCAAACCGTCACGAAAAAATCGATTAGGGATTATCGATTGTGGATTGTCGAAGGGGCTATGGTGAGCCTGTGGTAAGGCTAATAACCAACGAATATCTAACGAATAACTAACGTTAGACAGGGCTTAGGTATGCGATATAGACGACGCTGACTCGTCGTCAAGGGGACGTACTAAATGGAGATTGATATGGTGTGATTAGGGTGACGTAAGGGGAAAAGTCTAGGATTAACTGGACTTAACTATGACAAGCCCCATACTTGAGCATGGAAACAAATCTTAAAAATCGTATATTTTGTGGGCAAAAAATGGGTAGTTGTAAACCATGGGAATCTGATCCGTTGAGAAATCCCAACGGGAAAAGCCTCGATGATGAAGATAGTTCAATTTGCTATTCTATTCAATCGGGAGATAAGGTAAAGATGTTATTCGCCGCAGTACCTCTTCATAACAGACCTCCGGTATCCCAAACATAATCAAGCCTTGCGGCATTCCGTGCAGATTTTCGTAAAATTCTTTTTCCACGAAGAATGTTCCGTCTGTTGATTTTCCATAATACAATTCGCCCGTGGACGTGTTAGAATGTTCTACGTTCTCTATTCCCGTTATTTGACTAAGATATAGAGGAGTGCCCATCATTGCTCCGTTAAAGAAATTAACCAAACAAGATTTTGCATAGTCCAGATTAACAAGAGCACAGCCGCTATACCCCTCTTCGTATCTATCCCACAATACTCCTGTTAGTTTATAATCCATTAATCTTAATAACGAATCTCGAAACAACTCCAACGGAAGATACCCTTGTCGACCGAGTCGTCCAAGGACCTCCTCATAATACTCTTTCGGAATCTGATAAAACAATATTCCCTCTCCTGTCGGTCGTTTATAAAATTGTTTCTCTACAAAATATGTTCCGTCTGTTGACCTTCCAAGATATGAGTGGTATGTTTCGGAGGAATCTATTCGTGTTACATTCTCTATTTCTTTAATATGCCGTTCATAAAGCGGCGTAGGCATCGCGCTTCCTTTATAATAAATTGCATAACAGGATGTTGCGCTGTCTAATTTTACAAGTGATGTGCCACAACGAGTCTCCCAAAAATCTTCCCATTTCGATTCTGTAAATGTGTATCCCATGTAGGATCTCCGTTCTTCCGCCATCATCGCGGATGTCATTATTTGAACGACAAACAAAATTAAAATATAATATCTATTCATAAGTCGCACTTAAATTTTGTAGACCTGCTAATCACAAAAACTCTTCTTGATAAGTCCCTTATTCGTTCTGTATACATACATGCCCTTCTGCAAAGAACACGGATACCATAGTTGATAACTGAATTCTAAGGAGAGACTATCTCTTCGTACATTTGTTACGTTTGCAAAATCATATTGGCGCTTCCAATCTTCTCGTTTCTTGTAGCCTATATATTCATCACTACCTTTGATATTGTCAACGCCACATATTCTGACAGGTTGAGTGCACCATACTCCCACGATTGAATCTTGCGTTATTGTGAAACTTATATCATAGAACTCTTCGTAAGTATTGTCAACATAAATATAATTTTTTTTAGGATAAAACGGATACCAATACCTATCAAATATGATATAATTATTCCACACCGTAATAATTTTCCCCTCCTCCAACTCAATATAATTGCGTTCTATTTTGCAATAATAGAAGAAATATCCTATGAACAATATCAGAGGAGCAATTAAGGTCAGTATGATTGTCTTACAACCTATATTTTTTATGATACTCTCCATCGATTTCAATTTTTCTGGAAAATGTAAATATTAAATATTATGATTTATCCTTTTGTTCTTCGTCGACAGGCAATTCCTGCGCAGGAGCGTCTTCGATGGGGCGGAGATAATCCGAAGCTCTTTCAGACGAGATGACAGAGCGACCTAACTGACGCTCCAGATCTTCACGAGCGTTCTTCGCCACTTTGCCTCCGGCTTGTGCTGCCTGCTGGCTTTCGAGCATACCTTGCGGATTGCGCTGACGCGAGAGTTCGGTGGTTGCCACCTCGGCAAGCGTATTGAGCGCGAGTTCGATATTGGTCATGTTGTCGCGCAAGTTCTCCTTCGTCAGTCCCTTATGGCGCTTGTACTCACCGGTAGTCATGCCGCTCCAGGCCTTGGTAAGTACGTTGGTCAGGATAGCAAAGTCCCGGTGCTCCGTGATGCCTGCGCGTTGCCATTCGTCGGTCAATTCTTTGCGCATCTCTATGGAACGCATGCGCTCGTTGATCCACTTGTCGGAATAGCCCTGACGACGATAGTCCTCAACGGCCATCTGGAAGGTCAACTCGGGGTCTATCATCTGGTCGATACGCTGCTGTCCCAATTGTGCAAGCCACTGCTTGACGGGCTCCGCCTTCTTGGACGGAACGGACTGAATGATACGGAAAATGCCTTGTAAATCAGCCATATCTGTCAAACGTTTCTTCCCATCAGCAGCAGGTAATTTCAACTGGTAACAATTTGTTACCGTTTCATTTCCCTCCTTTATGAGCCTGCCTTTCAGTACTTTCCAATACTTACGAGCTTGTTGATAGTCGAAACTACCTGTTAACACTTGTACTATATCTACAACTGAGAAATAGTACTTCTCCTGCTCCTCATCCCAGACGATGCGGACTTTCTTACCCTCGAAAAGTTGTATAGCAAAATTGTCTTCCATAGTAGTATCTTATTTTGGCTGCAAAGTTACTACTTTTTTCTGAAAAATGCAAATATTTCTGCAAAAATCGTTTTTGAATCTGTGTTTATGTGGCAGCAGAGACAAAAAATCACCCGACCGGTGATGGGCCGGGTGTAGAAAGAATCATTGGAAATCCCAACGGAAAAATCCTCGATGATGAAGATACTTCAATTTGCCGTCTTTCGTTTTATAATATATCAAGGGCCAAAAATGTCCCCAATCCCAATACATATTCATGCATATATATGCATTCTCCTTGGGATGGTTTTTCTCAAATTCATCGATTGATGTTTCTCCCAAATAGCATATGGATTTACAAGAGAATTTGTGTAAACTCATCTTTGGATGCGAAGCTGTAAACAGGTCAAACTCTTTCTCGTTATAAAAATACAATTCTTCAGCAACCGAGTGAGTCTCCAGGATAATATAATCGGTTGCCGGATGCGTGAAGCCGCAATAGAACCGTCCCAAAATAACAGTTTCGTTGTATATGGTAATTGGGACGTTGTTTATACAATAGAAGTCCCGAGTACACAATAAGAAGGACAGGTATAAAGCAGCTACTATTCCTCCTGTTATAAGCAAGATCTGTGAAGGTTTCATGATTAGAGTGATTCGTTAGATTTCTTCTCTATCTGTAGCGCTATATAGGCAACGATTATTGACAGATAATGGAACAGCGGAAGAATATATAGGTATAGATGAGACAGTTTAGAATAAAAGTCATTTACGAACAAGGCAGAAGCCGCCCCTACAGCTATAAGTATCACGCATAATTGGGCGATCTTCCATTGTCGTTTGCGCGGCGCGTCAAATAGAACGGTCCATTGTTGGCACAAACTATACACATAACACAAGGTGCATAAAACCAACATCTTATCATTGTTAAGAAACAGAACAGGGCCGTATTCGACATCAACGCATATATTGATGATTTGCAGATGATATATTGCGGAGACGACTATGATTATCGCTATTCTCACAAGAGGTCGATATTTGGATCTTGCAATCATGTATATTCCTAGACTCATAGCGGCCAGCAAGATGCATTCGAGCACAGGAATATCGTTCCCGAACAATAAATAGCCGGAAAACAGAAATATTCCTGTTAGCATTGCGAGCGATATTGATTTATACAAAGTGTGCATAAGACTATTCGCTATCGTTTTTCTCCATCTGTTTCTAATGTAGTACAAGAGATTTTCATGCGCTGGCGATGAGGAGTAATATGGGTGCAAGATGCTTCATGATTCTATTCCCACATAAATACTAAGGCTTCGATTCTCATTTGAAAATTGTTTCAGGTCGTCCGCATCCCATCCTAAGGAGCATGGGACGTCCATGTGCGTATGCAAATAATAAACCATGCGCTTGTCGCCATGAGCATACTCTCGTCTATATCTATAATTTTTCATCGTATTATCTCCTTTCAAGAATCAACTCATCATAAATGCTGTTTAGCTGTTCCTCTTCTACACATAATACATCTAAACTGACAACGATGTTATCAATACGGGATAACTTATCCATTTCAGTTCTCGTAAACAGAACAAAATGTGTGTTTTGAGAAACATATGCAACAACAGAAATTTTAATTTCTTCCACACCGTTAGCCCTCAATAATGGTTGGGCCCTGTCCAGAAAATCTACAAAGTCTTCTACCATTTGACTCCGTTCCTTTTCCGATATTGCGAAAACTGAATTATGCAGTAATTGAGAACCACCATATTCGTATAAAAAGGATTGACCATTCATGTGATACGCATCATTTCTTTTCCACGCGGAATACGAATAGACTGGAAAGTCCTGCAACTCTATATCTGAGATTGGCGAATATGAATCGCCAGTAATAAATATGGAAAATCTATAAATCATGGACATTGCAAACAATCTTCAAAAGACCAGGAGCGAGTAACTTTTTTTTGGCTTAAGTCTGTCAAACAAAAATAATATGTTTTGTATTTTATATCGCATATTATGAAATAATAATCTTCTGGATCCCCCATGAATACCAATTTATATTTGATTAGCATCTTGATCACATCTTCACTCAAAGGCACGTCAGGGTCATTCCAATAGAATAATTTCCCATTTTTTACAACATACCGAGTAGGCGAAGCTTTAGTTATTTTATTAAGATCTCTTTGAAGCCAATCATATAAGAACTTGTTTGGACATTCATTATACGGAGTTACCGAAATCATAAGAACATCTCCTTTTTGCTGTATATATAACCTTGCCTTATTAGTTCCCCATAATACGCATTTTTTAAGGCAATCATCTATAACCATTTGAATCGCAGTTTCTCTCGGGTCTTGAGTAGAAATTGTCGAAGAAGTTTTACAAGACATAATGCTCATGCATATGCACGTGCAAATCAAGAACTTAAAAGCTATATTTAGTGTAATCAAACGGTGAGTTTTCATTGTTATAGGAATTTATAATGTATTACTAGCTGTTTCTAATGTAGTACAAGAGATTTTTATGCGTAGCTTGCCATCAGTCTCAGTGCTACTGACGCACCGGCCGTCCTGAAATGAAAAGCCGAAAGCAGGTACATGGTAGATGCCCAAAGCATTCAAAGGTATGGTATCAGTCCGATTTAAACTACTATCATTGTAATATGTATTCATCCGTAACAATTGGTTTTCCAAGGAATCGTATTCGTACAGTGCCTGCCCTGCATGATACGTCTCTTTGTGTTTGAAATTCTTGTAATATTTACCCATTATAGTACTATCGAATATCGCAGAATCCAATGCTTCGTCAATAGCCTGGTCGAAAGCATAGAAGCGGACAAGAAATGTGGCTGGAGTCTGACGTGTATAGACGCATATATGGTCGTTCATCATGCCAACAATGCCGGATTGTTTTTTCTCATCCAAGTCATAGAACCAGGCTTCCACAATCTGATTCTTCCGGATATAACGATAGACATCTATCTGTTTGGGGTCATAACCATATGTAGGAGTATTGGGAGTGACCAGATTCCATAGTTTGGACCAAAACGTGTAATCCAAACGGACACGAATGGACGAATACCAGTAGTTGCCTTTGTTGATATAAACCATGGTGTCTTTTATGTTGTCCGTCTGCACAATCTTGATAGTGTCTTTTGTTCGTTGGATGAACAAATGCGGTTCAGACAGACTCTCTGCACCTATTTCCGTCATGCTGAATTCGTCAAACGACTGATAAGGGACATACATAGGGTCAACCGATTTTTGACAACCTGATAGCAGACAAAGAGCTACTGTGCAGGCGATGAGGAATAATATGGATGTGAGAGGTTTCATGTGGCTATGGTTGATGATTGTGGAAATACACTAAAATATTATCGTGGGAAGATTGGCAGACCCACAAACGGAAACGCGGCGAATCGTACATCACAAAATTAGTATTAGTTGATTCGACGGGAGCGAGTTCCCCTCCAAATGCTGCGACTATTGCATCTTGCCACTCCTCCCATCCCCGATCAGAAATAGCGCATTCTGTTAACTCACTGCGCTCTATTTTCACATATTCTACCAGGCCTGTGGACTTGTCGTAAATATATGTTCGTGCCAAGTAAGACTTGTCCGATAAAAGGGTAAAATATTGGTAATCATCCATTGCCACGCCGCCGTACGACCGTTCAATACTATCTACCTGCGACATAGTAAGCCTCTTAATGCCCACCATTGCCTTTATCATCGGGATAGTAGGATCGGTATATGTCACGGGCAAAGGACGATCCGG
>DFGU01000071.1:8514-21211 GCA_002371785.1 Bacteroidales bacterium UBA3742 | reverse complement strand
AGTTGTCCGACGATCCGTTGTCGGCTACCACTACCTCGCAGTCCGGCCTTTCGCTGTGCTTCACCACCGACGGCAGGTACTCGCGGAGCATCTTCTGCCCGTTCCAATTCAATATGACGATACTACATTTCATGTTAACATGTTACAAAGGTGGCTTCGCCACGTTATTGGGTTATAAAGGTACTTCGTACGTTAACGCCGCAGGCCATCATAACGTTCTAACGTCGAAGACCTTTTTAACGTTCTAACGCCGGCTTTGGCCGGGGCCACTTCCATCTATTATGTGTCCACAGCCAGAGTTCCGGTTGCTCCTGTATGTTCTGCTCCAGGATTCGGGCATAGGCGCGTGTGATCTCGCCCTCGCCGGTCTGCTTCGGGTCGGCGGCCAGTACGCGCAGGTCCACATCATAATAGCCTCGGCGCACACGCCGTATGTATAGATACACTACCGGATAGCCGAACTTCTTCCCCAGCACCTCGCCGCCGTCCAGCCAGCCGGTCTCTTGGTGCAGAAACTCTGTCCAGGTGCGCGTCACCTCCGGACGGGGTTTCTGGTCGCTCAGCAGACCCACGGTCACGGGCTTCTTCTCTGCCCGCATCCTGACCATCTCGCGCAGGATCCGTTGTTTCTCTACGCACATACCGCCGCGCTTGCTGCGCAGGGCCAGCATCAGGCGGTCGAACACTTTGCTCTTCAGTCGGCGATAGACATTCAGTTCCGTCACGCCGGGCGATACCCAGGACTGTATGCTGGCCATCCATTCCCAGTTGCCGTAATGAGCCAACATGAATAGGCCGCCTCCGGCCTGGTCGATGAGGCGGTTGACCTCCTCCGTGTTGTGGAACACTACGTGCCGGCGCATTTCTGTCTCGTCCATCCAGTAGCCGTAGATAGCCTCTACCATCGTGTCGCAGAACTGGCGATAGAATGCGCGCTCTATCTGGCGTACTTCTTTCTCCGACTTGTCGGGAAACGAATTACGCAGGTTCTTTCTTACCAGTCGGCGGCGGTAGCGCACCACGTAATAGAGCGTGGGGTAGAGCAACCAGTCCACCGTGCGATGCAGTATGTGCAGACCTATCTCCATGCGTTTATAGAGTCAGCATCAGTACAAAGAGCAGCGTGACCGGTGCAGCCAGCAATATGGAGTCGAAGCGATCCAGCACGCCTCCGTGGCCGGGCAGAAACTTACCCGAGTCCTTTACGCCTACGCTGCGCTTCATCAGGCTTTCTACCAGGTCGCCCAGCGTACCCGCTACGGCTACGATCAGGGCGATCAGTATGCCTACTACGTATCGATTCAGTCCGGTATGTACGGCTTCAAACCATCCGAAGTGGGCCAGCAACGCACCGGCACCCATGGCCAGCACAATACCGCCGATCAGTCCTTCCCAACTCTTCTTGGGACTTACGCGCGGAAACATCTTATGGTTGCCCTTTGCCCGCTTGGCGGTCAGAACGCCTACGCAGTATGCGCCCGAGTCGTTCACCCAGATCAGCACAAATACCGCCAGCAGCAGATAGTTGCTCATATAGTTGAGCATGTTCATCAGGGCAAACGGTAGGGCGATCATCAGCTGACTGATCAACAGGTTGCCCCAGTAGATGAAGGGGTTCGACTCTTTCTGCCAAAGTTCGATCAGGATGGCTGCCAGCAGCACCAGGATATAGGCCGCTGTGAAATAGTTGAAGGGTGGCATCTCGAGTAGCAACCATGCTTCTACGGCGCCGCAGAGCAGCAATGCGCTGATTTCGCTCAGTATGTCTACCGGGCAACGCGGATGCGTCAGTCGGTTGTATTCTCTGACGGCCTCTATAGCCATCACGGCCGACAGGGCAAAGAACAGCCACTTGCGCCAAAACAGTATACTGCCTACTACGACGGCTACATATGCCGCGCCACTCAATGTACGTTGTGTAAAGTTATTCAATCTCCTCATAGTATCCTTGTTTGATGCCGTATTGCAGTTCGCCGTCCAGGATGAGTTGTACTTGCAGGCCGCTCAGTTTGCGTCCTTCCCGTTTGACGCCCTCGATGATATACTGCAGCTGGTCCACCTCATCGATGTCGCCGTCCAGATATTCGGCCTCGTCGCCGTGGTAGATCAGCAGTCCTTTCTCTTCCAGGTAGTCGTCCACCAGGTCCAGTACCAGCAGCACGTCGCTTTGCGTCATCCCTACTTGGTCTTCACGTGGGATCAAATCCCAGATATAATCCACCATCCGGCGCTCCTCGGCGTCCATCAGGCTCAGTTCAAAATCCTTATTCATGATCGTGTATGATAGTGGTGTCGCGCAGGTATTCGCGCATATCTTCCAGTTGTACCACGGCTGTCTGCGGTCCGGCGGCGTAGCATCCTATCTCGTTCTCCTGGTAGAGGTAGGTGATTTGGTTGCCCGAGATATAGAAGTTGCCGTTGGGCTCGGCTTCCTCTACGTCCAGTCCGATATACTCCAGGCTACGAACTGCCCCGCGGGTGCGATACGAACGCCAGATAGCTTCGGTGATGAGTCGCGTCAGCGCGGGTTGGTAGTCGCCCTTGAAGAGCTGGTCCTCGGTGATAAACTCGCCGGTCAGTCGGTTGTAGCAGAAGTAGCGCGTGTCGTGCGTGCCGTGCGGCGCAAAGCTGTTAGTCTCCTCCTCATACAGTTCGAAGTTCAGGAAGCACTCACACGGGTCGTCTATTGAGAGTCGTAGCGAGTGGTATATCTTGCCGTAGTCCTCCTCCTCGGGTTTGGTGTTCTCGTCCACGGCAAACTCCTCGCGGTACTGGCGGCGGAGCGTGTCGGAGTACATCAGGATGGCCTCCTCTACGTTGCGCTCGATGGCGTCCACGCCAAAGATACGTGCCGTGATGTCCTTTCTGATCGCCTCTATCGCACTATCTTCTCGGCACGGCCACTCTACCTTGAAGTCCATGTACAGCACGGTCAACGGGTTGAGCGTGTCGTGGGTATGGAGCGTGTAGGTGTGGCTCACCAGCTTGACGGGCGACTCCTCGACCGTATTACAGGCGCTTACCAGCAGCGCCAGGCTTAGTAGCAGCAGCGGATGTTTCATCTTTTTTGTTGAGTTTAATAATAAGTGCAGTAAGTGGTGCTACCTCGATCGGCTTCTCCCCGCTCAGGTCATAGGTCTCGCCGGAGAATAGGTCTTGCCCCACGGGGTTGTAGCGGTCGAGTATCTCCTCGTAGGTCTTGGTGGGAATCGTGCGGGGTTGCTCCGATGCGTTCAGATAGACGAATACGGCGCAGTCATCGTTGTAGCGGAAGTAGGCGTAGGTGTTGTCGCGCGTGATGAAGTGCATCGTGCGTCCGGTGTGGATCACAGGCTCCTTTTTGCGCCACTGGAACAGCGTGCGCTGGAAGTCATACATATCCTTCATCTCCGTGGTCAGCTTATCCGGCATCGGCAGCGGCATACGCAGGGTGGAGTGGCCCAGGCTGCGGTCCGAGCTACGCATACCGTACTCGTCGCCGTAGAACACTTGCGGAATACCGCGCATCGTCGCCAGCATCACGTTGCCCAGCTTCACTCTGCGCGGGTCGGCGTCCTTTACGACGTCGGCAAAGCGGTCCATATCGTGGTTGCCCACAAAGAGCAGCAGTTTGTTCACGTCGGCATACAGATAGTCTTGTGCCACGGCGTCATATACGCGGGTCAGGCCGTTGCCCCAACCCTCGCCATCGTTCTCCAGGGCTTGGCGGATAGCTTCCTCTACGGGGAAGTCCATCACGGTGGGCAGGTTGCTGTCAAAGCCGTCTTTGTTGCCCACGCCGGCTTGCCAGTAGGCTACGTTGGAGGCCGGACGCGTCCAGCACTCGCCTACGATGTTGATCCAGGGGTACTCGTTGCGGATGGCTTTCAACCAGTCGGCAGCGGGTTGCTTCTCTATGTAGGGGTAGGTATCCACACGCAGTCCGTCCAGTTGGGCGTACTCGATCCACCAGATAGCCCACTGCTGGAAGTACTTCAGCAGGTCGGGGTTCTCCAGGTTCATGTCCGGCATCGGGCGGTCAAACCATCCTCGGTTCGAGAGCTTGCGGTCGTACTGCGAGGCATTGATGTCGTAGTTGGCCGAGAAGGCGTTGCAGGTGTTGGTGAAGTCGTCAAACCAGTTGATCCAGTCCTTGTACGGCTGGTCTTTCATCCACCAGTGGGCGGCGCCGCAGTGGTTAGGAACCATGTCCATGATCATCTTCAGGCCCTTCTCGTGCATCTTCTGCACCAGTTCGCGGTACATCTCGTTCGAACCGTAACGCGGGTCGATATGGTAGTAGTCGGAGCATGCGTAGCCGTGGTAACTCCACTCGGCTTCGTCGTCACCCAGCATCGGGGTGGGCCAGATAGCGGTTGCACCCAGGTCCAGGATGTGATCCAGTTGCGACAGAATGCCCTCTATATCGCCACCGAAGCGACCGTGTACGTTGTTTTTATCACTCTTCTCGCGCGTATCAGGCGTATCGTTGTTGCCCTCGTCGCCATCCACAAAGCGGTCCGACATGATGAGGTATATCACGTCTTTGCTCGAGAACGACTCACGCTGTCCGGTCTGCACGCGGTCCAGGATCTGGTAGTCCCAATAGGCCGTGCGACCGTTCTTGGTGCACGAGATGCGGTACGTGCCGGCTTTCTTGACCTTCAGGTCCACGAAGAGGTAGTTCTCACTATCAGCGTTGTGCTGACCTACTACCACCAGTCCCTTGGCTTTGCCTTTCTCGGGCACGCCGTTCTTGTCGAGCATGTGGATCTCTACCTTAGCATCCGCCAGGTCGCTACCCTGGAGCATCAGGGTCAACTGGGTCTTCATGCCGGTCCACCAGCAGAGCGGTTCCGCACGTTGAATGTCGGGCATAGCCTGTACGCCCATCGTCATCATTGCCGCAAAGGCAAGTAGCAAGAAATGTTTTCTCATTGTATAATAGTATTAAGTTAATTCACTAATCCGAATATCGCAAGCGGCGCTCTGCTTGCGCAGTTCCGTAAATCGCTTCCAGAACGCTTTCATCTGGCGGCTCGTTCCGGCCAGGAACTCCTCCGTGCCCTGCTCGTCAATCCGGCCGATCACCATACCTACCGTCATGCGGTGGGTATCCATCGCGGGCTGGTATCTTCGTTCTTGGTCTTCGTCGGAACGTATCTCGCAGATCAGTCCCGTCTCTATCAGTCGGCCGAGCAGCTGGTTTACCAGTCTCAGCGGCAGGTGGTCGGGAGCGGCCAGTTCGTGGGCCGTCAGCGGCGGCTGTTCCTGCTCAAAGCGTTGTGCAATCTTGCTCAGCAGGTAGAGCGTGATGCAGTCTTTGTAGCGGCGCGACATCTTCTCCAGGTCGTGTTCGTACTCAAACTGCTCGTTGTTCTGTATGGCGAACGACAGCTCCGCACCCAGTATGATCAACAGACACGTCCATTGCAGCCAGGTCAGCAGGATAGGCACCGATGCAAACGCACCATATACGATGCTCGTGCGGCCCAGCAGCACGATGATATAGACCGAAAGCATCTGGAGCAACTGAAACGCCGAACCCATCAGCACGCCAGGTATGAGGGCGGACATCAATCGTACGCGCGTGTTCGGTATAGCCATGTACATCCACGTGAAGAGTAGCCAGCATACCCCGAACTGTAGCATCCGTATGCCGCCTCTGTGCAGCTGTTCGTGCCAGGCCGATACCTCGCCCGTATGCAGACTGCTTAGCGCCTGCTGGATATATACCACCAGTCCCGAGCTCACGATGATCATCAGCGGGATGAGGAACAAGATCGCGATATACGTCACGGCCTGACGCAGCACGCTGCGCGACTTCTCTACGTTCCATATATGATTAAACGTGCTCTCTACGCTGGAGAAGAACGAATACACCGCCCATAGCAGGATCAGTATGCCTACGCCGATGAAGACGCCCCCTTGGGCGGTCTCCAGGTAGCGCTGCACCATCTCCATGATGACGGGTACGATATTCGTCTCGCCCAGAAACGAGTTGTTCAGCTGCCGCTCTATCACGTCCTGTACGCCAAATCCCTTGGCGATAGCCAGCACCATAGCCAGCAGCGGTATGATAGTGAAGATGAGCGAGTAGGTGAGACTCTTGGCTTTGTCCCCCAGACTCTTGTTGGTGAATCCGCGAATGACGAGCAACAGGGTACGAAGCACCTGATAGCCGAAGCGCGAACGGCGCGACCCTAAATCAGCGGCATTGAACCGCCATATATCGTAGCGAAGAAAATGATTGATCTTGCTTATTCGTGACATACCGGTGTTGCCCTTTCTGTTCTGGTTCGGCAGCGGGCGACGATAGTAGCGAGTCTGTAAGCCGGGTTCTGTGCCTGCCTTGCGGCGGGTGCTTATCATTAATCTTGAGTCGCATGTTGCCATGCCCTTCTATCTCTTCCTACCCTCCGGCTCGCGCGAGCAACGCTCAGACGCCGGTTTACTTGGAATTTCAGCCCACAGTGTGCTCGTTTCACCCGCCATCGGCTCTCCCCCAAAAATAAATTTTTCGGGGGCCCCGTTAGGGGGGAGGCGCGAAGGCGACTCGTCTCTGTAGCAGGGACCAAACATTGCTGCCTGACGGCCATTAACCGCTGTGGTGCTCTGTGCTGCCCGGACTTTCCTCAACCCGGGGGATTAAGCCCTTACGAGCTTTCTTCCCGACGCGTTGCGATAAGCCGACTTGCTATCTATCGTTCGCAGCTTTTCTGCCTGTCTTGGAGCGGCATACGGGAATCGAACCCGCCTCCTCGGCTTGGGAAGCCGATGCACTACCGATGTGCTAATGCCGCATGCGCTCCGAAAAGCGCTGCAAAATTACAACAAATTTTTCAAATTTGCAAATTTTTTTGTAAAAAAAATATTTTTTTTTGGCTTTCGGCATTCAGCATTCAGCTTTTTACCGGAGTGTTCGGAAGCACGAAAATTTTTCAAATATGCAAGAATTTGGTTGAAAAATTTGCATATATCCGCAATTAGTCGTATCTTTGCACCCAGTTATGCGCAAAACCAATCGTCTATATACTGTCCTGTCCGTGGCCGTTATTCTGATAGCTGCCTGCCTGTTTGTCGTCTTCAGTCGTCAGCCGCTTTCCGCGGAGTCCGATCCCCGCACGCCCGTTGTGCCGTTTGAGGTGCCCCGCGTGAGGAAAGGTCAGCCCGAGCAACTAATCGCCCATGTGGGCTATACGGTCAGCTACAACCCCCGTTGGCTGATACCCAATTGGGTGGCGTATGAGTTGACCCGTTCGGAGACCCTCGGGACCGAGGAGCGCGCCGACCATTTCAAGCCGGATCCTGCGGTCAAGGGCGATCCCGTCACCACCGGCGACTATGCCCGTTCCGGCTACGACCGCGGCCATATGGCGCCTGCCGCCGATATGAAGTGGTCCGAGCAGGCCATGCGTGAGTCGTTCTACATGACCAATATCTGTCCCCAACTGCACGGTTTGAATGCCGGCGACTGGAAAGACCTGGAGGAGCTGGCACGCAGTTGGGCCCAGCAGTACGGGAGTATCTACATCGCCTGTGGTCCGATCGTAGAGCCCGGTTATCAGACGATAGGCAATACGCATAAGATCGCCGTTCCTTCGGCTTTTTATAAGGTCTTCCTGCGTTATACGTCCCAGGGCTGGACCTCTATCGGTTTTGTCATGCCCAACCGGGCCGGCAGCCGTCCCCTGATGACCTATCTACGCACCGTCGATGAGGTAGAAGAACTGACCGGCATCGATTTCTTCTACCACCTGACGGACAGCATCCAATCTGTGGTCGAAAGCACCTATTCCCTCTCCGACTGGTCCCTCTCCCGCCATTAAAAAATCGTTGGCGTTTTTTTACGCTTCGTTAGCCGTTATGGCATCTCTCGCAAGAGGCAGGTGCGGATGAAGGCATCGAAGCGGAAATAGGTCTTGTGGCGACCGGTTTCCGGATTGATGGGGGCTTCGGGTTCGGGCTTTTGGAGTTGGGCTTTGTAGCGGTCCTGCCAGTATTGGAGCGTAGCGAGATCTTCGGGCGTGGGTGTGTAACCGAGATGTTTCTCGGGCTTAGCTGCCATGAGGATGCGCTTGGTTTCGGCAGAGGCGGCTTTGAAGCGAAGCTGATGCTCCAGTTCTTTGCCTTTCGCGGGATTACTCTTCCAGTTGCGCGGATAAAGAATCTGGTAGGCTTCGGGCTTGGATGCTCCGATGATTTTGCCCTTTTCGTTACGGTAATACTTGCGGCGATGGATCGTGCCGTCCTTGGAAAGGGTGCCGCGGACTTCATGGACGGGGTCGTGATAAATAACTTCAGCCATATTAATCGTGTTTTTTTGTTGTTGTGACGTGATAGTGACGTTGTAGTAGTCGCCTATTAGAAACCTATTAAAAATTTATTAAAATCGGAATAATAGCCTAATAATAACCTATTAATAACCTAATAATATCCTAATAAAATCCTAATATACTACAAACAAATTGTGTGCAAAGGTACGACATTTTTGTGAGATATGCAAATTTTAGGGTAAGATTTTTGGAAAAAGAGGTCAAAAGTGGCGAAAAAACGTAATCTATTGCGGGATTTGATTCCGCGGAATACGAAGAAAGCACATCTCCGCGCTTACTCGCGGAGCAGGAAACGGCGTCGGAACAAGCTTGCAAGACCGAAACGCACTAGGCGCGTTTAACTTGCCGCTGTTCCTCCTTTCCCCACGAAGTATCACTACGTTAGCACATCGAGGGGGCCCCTGGCAAGGAGAAGCCGGTCTGACGGCCGGAGCACGGGACAAAGAGCCAACGCACGGCGCTCGCAACACTAACGTTCAAGAGACACCGGCTCGACCGGTCGGCACCGGAGGTAGGTACCCGCCGGAGGCAAAGGTTGCCGCAAATATGCGACAAAAATGCAAGATGAAGCGGAGCTTATGCTCCTTAAAGGGGACGTATTTTATGACGGCATGGCATGCCGGACAATGAACGACGTGACTGCCGATTGTCAATCGGCGAAATATGAAGAAAAAAATAAACGCGAGCCTGACGACTCGCGCACGGGACAAAAATACACATCCGGATGATATCCGGAAACAACAAACAAAACATACGCCGGCATCAAATGTCGGAACAATAGACAAAGGGCGCCGGATCCGATCCCGCGGAATACGAAGAAAGCACATCTCCGCGCTTACTCGCGGAGCAGAAGACGAACTGAGAATGCAAACTCCGGTCTGACGGCCGGAGCACGGGACAAAGAGCCTCCTTGCACGCTGCACGCCCCCTAACGGTCAAGAGACACCGGCTTGGCCGGTCGGCACCGGAGGTAGGTACCCGCCGGAGGCAAAGGTTGCCGCAAATATGCGACAGAAATGCAAGATGAAGCAGAGCTTACGTTCCTTAGAGGGGATGTAATTTATGACGGCATGGCATGCCGGACAATGAACGACGTGACTGCCGATTGTCAATCGGCGAAATATGATGAAGAATAAACGCGAGCCTGACGACTCGCGCACGGAACAAAAATACACATCCGGATGATATCCGGAAACAATTGACAAAACATACGCCGGCATCAAATGCCGGAACAATTGACGAAGAAGCGCGGGATCCGATCCCGCGGAATACGAAGAAAGCACACCTCCGCGCTTACTCGCGGAGAAGGGGACGTACTGAGAATGCAAACTCCGGTCTGACGGCCGGAGCACGGGACAAAGAGCCAACGCGCGGCCCCGTGAACAGTATAGTTCAAAAGGCACCGGCTTGGCCGGTCGGCACCGAAGGCAGGTACCCGCCGGAGGCAAAGGTTGCCGCAAATATGCGACAGAAATGCAAGATGAAGAGGAGCTTATGCTCCTTAAAGGGGATGTAATTTATGACGGCATGGCATGCCGGACAATGAACGACGTGACTGCCGATTGTCAATCGGCGAAATATGATGAAGAATAAACGCGAGCCTGACGACTCGCGCACGGAACAAAAATACACATCCGGATGATATCCGGAAACAATTGACAAAACATACTCCGGCATCAAATGCCGGGCTAATAGACAAAGGGCGCCGGATCCGATTCCGCGGAATACGAAGAAAGCACACCTCCGCGCTTACTCGCGGAGAAGAAGACGTACTGAGAATGCAAACACCGGTCTGACGGCCGGAGCACAGGACAAAGCGCTGCCGCGCGGCCTCGTGAACAGTATGGTTCAAAAGGTACCGGCTTGGCCGGTCGGCACCGAAGGTAGGTACCCGCCGGAGGCCTAAAAAACAAAGAGGGTTGTCTCACGACAACCCAACCTTTTTTTAACCTTAAAATCTAATACCATGAAAAACACGGTGCAAAAGTACTGCTTATTTTTCATATACGCAAATATTTTCGCAAAAAAAATGCCTAAATACGATAATACGGACGCACAAAGCGTAAAAAAGAACATTTCGCATACGCAAATTGAACATGTTTTTGGTACATAAATCCGAAATTGAACATATCGAAAAAATGTTGCAAATTGTATAAAAATAGTCGAAAGGTGCTTCCGAGCACTCCGGTAAAATGTCGAAAGGTGCCTCCGGGCACTCCGGTAAAATGTCAATAGACTGCGTGCGTACAGGCGCGCAAAACAATAAAAATAGCAAATAAATTTGCATATGTCGAAAAAAAGCAGTACTTTTGTACGCTATTTTAAAAAAAGACATGGAAGATTTTCGCAGTTTGTGCCAACATCGCCGGTCGATACGTACGTATCAGGACCGCGAAGTGGAGCCCGAGAAAATACACTATATGCTGCAGTGCGCACTGATGGCGCCCTCGTCGAAACGAACCAATCCGTGGGAGTTTGTCGTAGTGCGCGACCAGCAGACGCTGCGCCGCATGGAAGCATGCCGCACCTACGGTAGCGGTATGTTCCGTACCGCACAGGCCGCTATCGTGGTGGCCCTGGACCCGGAGTTGACCGACACATGGCAGGCCGATGGCGCTATAGCCGCCGAACATCTGCTGCTGGCCGCCGAAGAGCAAGGGCTGGGAGCATGCTGGTGCCAAGTACTGAATAGACCGGCTGCGCCTCAAAGAGAAAAGACCGCTGACGCTCAAAGAGAAAAGACGGCGGTCTGTGACCGAGACGGAAAGCCATGCGGAGCAGAGGAACTGATCCGCGAGCTGTGCGGCATACCCGAGACGCTGCGCGTGCTGTGCGTCATCTCGCTCGGCTACAAAGACGAAGAGCGAAAGGACTACGACTTGGACAAACTCAAATATGAGAAAGTTCACCAAGAGCGAATTGAAAATTGAAAATTGAAAATTGAAAGGATGAAACCTATAGTAGCAATTACGGCCGGTGATCCGAACGGCGTAGGATACGAAGTGATTATCAAGAGTCTGCACGACCCGCACATACTGGAGCTGTGTACGCCCGTGGTGTACGGCAACCTGCACGTGGCGCGTCAACATGCCAAGACCCTGAACGAAGATCTGCACGGACTGCAGTGGACGCAGATAGACGATGTGCGCAAGGCACGAGAAGGGCAGGTGAGCATCATCAACTGCTATGCTGATACCACGCCCATCAAGCTCGGAGAGGCTACGCCGGAAGCCGGCAAAGCAGCCTACGAGAGCCTACGACGTGCTGCGGGCGACCTGCAACAAGGCGCGGCAGACGCCCTCGTCACCGCCCCGCTCAACAAGGAGACGGTGAATCAGGCAGTAGGTCAACAGTCCGCCTTCAGCGGACATACCGAGTACCTGGCCCACCTGTTTGGCAAAGACGACAGGGCCCTGATGATGCTGGTGAGCGAACGGATGAAAGTGGCGCTGGTATGCAACCATACGCCCATCACCGAGGTGGCCTCGCAGATCACCGAGGAGCGCATCCTGGAGAAACTCGCCATGCTGGATGAGTGCCTGCAGAACGACTTCCGCATACGCAACCCCCGCATTGCCGTGCTGGCACTCAATCCGCATGCCGGCGACAACGGACTGATCGGCAAGGAGGAGCAGCAGATCATCCTGCCCGCTATAGAGAAAGCACGCGCCGAGGGTAAGTGGGTGTTCGGACCCTATGCCGCCGACGGCTTCTTCGGTAGCGGTAGCTATACGGGCTACGACGCCGTGCTGGCCATGTATCACGACCAGGGACTCGCACCCTTCAAGGCGCTGGACATGAACGGCGTCAACTACACTGCCGGACTGCGTATCATACGCACCTCGCCCGACCACGGTACGGCCTACGACCTGGCCGGCAAGAACCAAGCCCAGCCCGAGAGTATGCTCCACGCCATCTATATGGCCGTGGATGCGTTGGCGATACGCCAGGAGAGCCAGGAGCTACGCAAGAACCCGCTGCCCTTCATCGACCGTTTCGACGCCGAAGGACGGCCGCGTCCCGAGTTCCGCACCTTTGGCGGACCGAAAAATAAACCAAGGGAGAGTTGATTAGTTTATTAGTTGATTAGTTGATTAGTTGAAAGAATACACATATAATGACAAGTAAAGAGATTCGTCAGTCCTTTTTGGACTTTATGAAAGAGAAAGGCCATCAGATCGTGCCTTCGGCACCGATGGTGATCAAGGATGACCCTACACTGATGTTTACCAATGCCGGTATGAACCCCTGGAAGGGTATCATCCTGGGCAACGATCCTATTAAGTATCCGCGCGTGGCCGACAGCCAGAAATGTCTGCGCGTCAGCGGCAAGCATAACGACCTGGAGGAAGTAGGACACGACACCTACCACCACACCATGT
>DFGU01000071.1:0-8445 GCA_002371785.1 Bacteroidales bacterium UBA3742 | reverse complement strand
GCAACTGGTCGTTTGGCGACTACTTTAAGCAGGAAGCCATCGACTTCGCCTGGGAGTATATCGTCGATGTACTGAAGATCGACCCCAAGAACCTGTATGCTACCGTTTTTGAGGGTTCGCCCGAGGAGGGACTGGAACGCGACAACGAGGCCGCTGCGATCTGGGCAAAACATCTGCCCCAGGATCATATCCTGAACGGCAACAAGCATGATAACTTCTGGGAGATGGGCGATACGGGCCCCTGCGGTCCGTGCTCCGAGATCCACGTGGACAGCCGTCCCGAGGCCGAGCGTAACGGCGTACCGGGTCGCGACCTGGTCAATAAGGACCACCCGCAGGTGATCGAGATATGGAATATCGTCTTCATGCAGTACAACCGCAAGGCAGACGGCAGCCTGGAACCCTTGGCAAAGAAGGTGATCGACACCGGTATGGGCTTCGAGCGACTGGTGCGCACCATCCAGGGCAAGACCTCCAACTACGATACCGACGTCTTCCAGCCTATGCTCGCCAAGATCGGCAGCATATGCGGCTGCGAGTACGGGAAAGATGAGAAGACCGATGTCGCTATGCGCGTCATAGCCGATCATATCCGTACTATTGCCTTCGCCATCACGGACGGACAGCTGCCCTCCAACGAGAAAGCCGGCTACGTGATCCGTCGTATCCTGCGCCGCGCGGTGCGCTACGGCTATACCTTCCTCGGTATGCGTACGGCCTTCATGTACCAACTGGTGCCGCAACTGATCGCCGACATGGGCGAGGCATACCCCGAACTGGTCAAGCAGGAGCAGCAGATCACCCCGGTGATCAAATCGGAGGAAGAGGCCTTCCTGCGTACGCTCGACAAGGGTATCACCCTGCTGGATAAACTGATGGCCGATGCCCGCAAGGCCGGCAAGACCGAGATCTCGGGCGTGGATGTCTTCACGCTCAAGGACACCTACGGCTTCCCGCTCGACCTGACGGAACTGATCCTGCGCGAGAACGGCTTCACCACCAACGAAGAGGAGTACAATCGCGCGCTGGAGCACCAGAAGGAGATGGGACGCTCGGCCAACAAGCAGGACCTGGGCGACTGGACTGTGCTGCGTGAGGGCGAGACCGAGTTTGTAGGCTACGACCAGTTGGAATGCGAGACCGAGATCCTGCGCTACCGCCAGGTAAGCCAGAAAGGCAAATCGTTCTACCAAGTAGTGCTCAGCAAGACGCCGTTCTACGCCGAGATGGGTGGAGAGGTCGGAGATACAGGAGTCCTTAAAGTACAAAGTGACAAAGGACAAAGTACAAAGGAATTCAAAATTATTGACACCAAGCGTGAGAACGGTCTGCCGGTGCACATCATGACCGAACTTCCAACGACCAACGACCAACGACCAATGACTGCTATCGTGGACGCAGAGCGCCGGCAGGCTATTGCATGCAATCACTCGGCTACGCACATTCTCCATTATGCGTTACGCGAAGTGTTGGGCAAACACGTGGAGCAGAAGGGTAGTCTTGTCACACCTGAGAGTCTGCGTTTCGACTTCAGCCATTTCCAGAAAGTGACGCCGGAGGAACTCCGCGAAGTAGAGAAACTCGCGAATAAACTCATCCGTCAGGATATTCACCTGGAAGAAAGCCGTCATACACCGATAGCAGAAGCAAAGGCAATGGGGGCTATGGCGTTGTTTGGCGAGAAATACGGAGATGACGTACGCGTGATTAAATATGGTCCCTCGGTAGAATTGTGCGGTGGATGTCACGTGTCTTCAACAGGACGTATCGGTTCTGTACGTATTATCATGGAAACCAGCATTGCGGCCGGAGTTCGTCGTATTGAGGCTGTCACTAGCGCAAAAGCAGACCAGTTATACTATGGTATGCAGGATATTCTCAACCATCTACGGGATATATTCCATAATGCTCCTGATTTGGAGGGCGCAATCCTGAAGCAGATAGAGGAAAATACCGATTTGAAAAAACGTATTGATCGGTACATGGCGGAAAAAATTGAGATGTTCCGTGATCGTATCATCGCATCAGCGGAAGACTTCGGTGATATTAAACTCGTTCGCTTGCAGGGTGAACTTAACCCCGATATGATTCGTGGCGTTATGCCTTTGCTGCGTGGCAAGTTCACTGACGTCAAGTTTGCTGTGGTCGCTGCTACCCAATGGGAAGGAAAACCGACTATCGCCGTCTTCCTCAGCCAGCCGCTGGTGGATGCAGGCAAGAACGCCGGTGCGATGATCAAGTCGGCAGCCAAGCATATCCAAGGCGGTGGCGGTGGTCAGCCGTGGATGGCAACAGCCGGCGGACGCGACGTCAACGGCCTGCAGGCTGCGATGGAAGAGCTTTTAGAAATGATTAAATGAGCGCGACTTTGTCGCTCAATGATGAAATGATGATTAAATTACCTACATCATATCTCAAGGGTAAGAGCCGGAGCGCCGTGCGCTTTGCCATCATTGGTACGACAGGTATGTTCGTGCAGACCTGGTTCTTCATGGCCGCACTGCTGCTGATGGGGCAACCCGAGAAAGGAGTGGCGCTCTACTACATCGCCTTCCTGATTGGATACATCATGGAGATGATACCCAATTACTTCCTGAGCAACTGGTACACCTTCGGTACAAAACCCAACCGGAAGAATGCCGGTGGCTTTCTGGTGGCACGTGCCATCAACCTGGCTATTCAGTTCGGCCTGCTGCCGCTGATGATCAGCTGGCTGTCGCAGTGGCGCGACGACTATATCAGTTTTGTGGTCATCTTTATCGGCGGCTGTATCAACTACCTGGTATGCCTGCTGTTCTTCAAGAAACCCAAAGAAAACCAATAAGCTAACGCATATGAAAATCTACAAAGCCAACATCCTGTTCACGCCTACGCCGGGCGAACTGAAGATTATCGAACACGGGTATATAGTAGTCCGCTCCAACGGCCTGATCGAGGGCGTGTATCAAGAACTGCCGGAGAATATGGATTGGCGACGTCAGGTGATGGACTTCGGCGACAAACTGCTCATTCCTGCCTTCAACGACCTGCACGTCCATGCGCCGCAGTACCGCAATATGGGTCTGGCACTCGACCTGGAGCTGCTGCCGTGGCTCAATACCTATACCTTCCCCGAGGAGACCAAGTACCGCGACCCGGACTACGCTCGCCGTATGTACCGCCGCTTCGTACACGAACTATGGATGCAGGGCACGATGCGTAGTGCCGTGTTTGCCACCATCCATCCCGAGGCTACGCGTATCCTGGCCGACCTGTTCATGCAAGCCGGTATGGGTGCGTACGTCGGATTGGTAGGTATGAACCGCAACAGCCCCGAGACGCTGGAGAACACCACGGCCGAGGTGATAGAGGGTATGCGTATGCTCAAGCAGCACCTGGACGAGCACTGCGACAACGGACTGGTACGCCCGATCATCACGCCGCGCTTTGTACCGTCCTGTTCGGACAAGATGCTCACGGCCCTCGGCGAATATGCCAAGGAGACGGGTCTGCCCGTACAGTCACACCTATCGGAGAACCGCTCGGAGATAGACTGGGTAAAAGAGCTCGAACCCGAATCCACCTGCTACGGCGATGCCTACAACCGCTACGGACTGTTTGGCCAGACACCTACGCTGATGGCTCACTGCTGCTACACCGATGGCGAGGAGATGGAACTGATGCGACGGAACGGCGTCTATGTGGTTCACTGCCCGATGTCGAACAGCAACCTGTCTTCGGGCATGGCCCCGATACGTAAGTTCCTGAATGCAGGCATCAACGTAGCACTCGGTACCGACGTGTCGGCCGGACATCATATGTCGATGCTGCGCGTGATGCAATATGCCATCCAGGTATCGAAACTCAACTATGCTCAGACGCGCGGCGAGATGCCGTTCCTGAGCCTGAGCGAGGTGTTCTACTTGGCTACCAAGGGCGGCGGATCGTTCTTCGGCAAGGTGGGATCGTTCGAACCGGGCTATGAGTTTGACGCTCTGCTGGTGGATGACCGCTACCTGAACTACGACAACTATACGCTGGAGCAGCGACTGGAACGCTATATATACCTGGGCGACGACCGCGACATCAAACGCCGCTTCTGCCGTGGCGTAGAACTGACGGAACCGGTGATGTAAAGGTTATAGGTTAGGGGTTACGGGTTACAGGTTACGGGTTACAGGTGAAAGTCATTCATTTTAAAGAGGGTTTGTCGCTGGCGGAGTACCTGCAAAAGGAGCAGGACTTGGTGCGCGAGGTGGAGGAGCCGACGCTCTTCACCTGGATCGTAGCACCTACCGTCATCTACGGCCGTCATCAGCAGGCCGAGGTGGAGGTGAACGAGACCTACTGCCGCGAACATGGCATCCGCGTGGTGCAACGCAAGAGTGGGGGAGGATGTGTGTATGCCGACGAGGGCAACCTGATGATCTCGTATATAGAGCCGTCAGCCTTCAGCCGTCGGTTTTCAGAAAGTCCGTTCACGCGTTTTCTGAACTCCGTTGCGCAGATCCTGCAAGCCTATGGGGTGCCGGCCGTGACGACGGCGCACAACGATATCCTGGTGGGCGACCGCAAAGTGTCGGGCTGGGCCTGCTATACTGCGCCGACCGGTACGATAGTCCACGGCACGATGCTCTATGACGTAGATCTGGAAGCCATGCGCCACGCTATCACGCCTACCGAGCAGAAACTGCAGAAACACGGCGTGGCATCGGTACGCCAACGCGTGCAGAACTTGCGCTCGCTGACCGACGCCTTCCCGGATATACAGACGCTAAGACAAGTAATAGAAAATGCCTATGCAACGAAATAATTGGATCATACTGCTATTTGGGCTCCTTGGTATGGTGCTCATGGGCGCTTGCAACAAGACGCCCGGACCGGCTTCGCTGAACGGTCATTGGCACGGCAAGGACGACAGTACGAAGGTGGTGGCAACGCTGGTGGTGGATACCGCCTATGCCAATGGAGGCCAACTGACCACGCTCTCGCTCGACTCCGTCAAGTACCCCGTGCTGCTAAGTTACAACCCGACGAACTGCAAGGGCACGTTCTTCTATGAGAACGAGCGCGACTCACTGGGCAAGATCGTGCTCAACGACAGCAGCAACCTGGTGGGGCAGATCCGGGGCGAGACCGACGATGCGTTCCGCATGGACGTCTATCGCCAGCTGCGCGACTCGGCCCAGACGGTGCTGCACCTCTTCAGCGGCTCGATGAGCCGAGCCGACTAAGCGTGTGCGCGTGCGCGCATGCTCATTTATAAAAAGGAATAGTAGAACAAGCAAAACGGAAGACAGATACCATGCGAATCGTAGTACAACGCGTACGAGAAGCCCGGGTGGAGATAGCCGGTGAGACGGTAGGCCGAATAGGACAAGGACTACTGCTGCTGGTGGGCATCGCTGAGGGCGATACAATGGCCGAGGTGGAACTGCTGGCTAAGAAGGTGGCACAACTGCGCATCTTCTCGGACGAAGCGGGCAAGATGAACCGCTCGGTGCAGGACATAGAGGGCGGTGTGCTGTCGGTGTCGCAATTCACGCTCTACGGCGACTGCCGCAAGGGCAACCGTCCGAGTTTTGTCAATGCCGCACGACCGGAAACGGCCGAACCGCTATATAACGCACTCAATCAACTGTTTCGAACGCAGTACGGACTACCGGTAGAGACCGGCCGGTTTGGCGCAGATATGCAGGTGAGCCTGCTGAACGACGGACCGGTGACCATCCTGATGGACACAGCTTCATGACGCTCTATACGACATATGATAGTATCTCGCCCCTGGCCTGGCGCCAACTGATCGAGCGAACAAGGACGGCCACCTGGTTTCAGACGCCGGAGGGCTACCATTTTCTGGACGCTACGCGCGACTACGATCCCTTTGTAGTGGCCGTGGAGGACGGAGACCGATTGGTGGGACTCTGCGTAGGCCAGATCAGTCGGTCGAGAAGCCGACTGGTGCAGTACCTCACGCGCCGTGCGATCATCAATGGTGGACCGATGTTGGACGAGGATATAACGGATGAGGCACTCCTGCTGCTGCTGCAAGCCGTCAACGACACCACCCGCGAGCGGGCTATCTATACCGAGATACGCTGTTTTCATGACTACAGCCGATGGCATGCGGTGCTGGAACAGGCGGGATGGACCTATGCCGCCCACCTGAATTTCCACATCGCCTGTGAGGACCATGACCGGATGTGGGAACGGCTATCAGAAAACCGCCGTAGGCAGATTACAAAGGCACAGTCCCTGGGTGTGCAAATTGTGCAGTTGAGCAACGAGGATGACTTGCGGGCCTGGTATCAAATACTGAAGCATCTCTACAGATGGTACGTGCATAAACCCTTGCCGGGGTTGGATTTCTTCCGCACCCTGATGCGTGAACAAGTGGTACTGGCTGTGCGAGCACCGGAAGGCGGGCCGATCATAGGCGGTGCGGCTTGTGTACGGCTACGCGGCCGGGCACTGTACGAATGGTATATATGTGGACTGGACGAACAGCATAAGGCGTATGCACCTTCGGTGATGGCCACCTGGGCCGCGATGGAATATGCACATACTAACCGCTTGCCCGTCTTCGACGTGATGGGGGCGGGCGTGCCGGACGTGCCGTACGGCGTCAGGACTTTCAAGCAGAAATTCGGCGGCAAGCTGGTGGAGCACGGACGATGGACCATAGTGGCCCATTCGGGGCTGTATCGACTCGGAAAAATGGTCTATCGTGTGATTTTTCGAAAAAAATCATAAATTTTTTTGCATATATCGGGAAAAAGTTGTATCTTTGCACGATTTTTTATGCGCGTGCGTACATGAAGTCGATTTACGAATGGAATAAATACGGTCTGATAGCCCTGTTGCTGGTGGTGAATGCCGCCTTCTTTGCGTTGATGGCATGGGTCATGCCTATCCGCTTTGAGGAGAACGACGACGTGATGATGTGTATGATAGCCAACGGGCTGTATAGCGGTTCGCCGGATGCCCATCTGGTGTATATCAATGCACTGTACGGACAGGTACTGGCCTGGCTTTACGGTTGGACACGCGCCGTAGAATGGTACACCCTGTCGTTTGCCGTGCTCCACGTGATCTCGATGAGCATCATCGACTATACGGTGCTGCGGACGCGGCATAGCGCTTGGGTGAAAACTATCTGGTTGACCTTCCTCTACGTGATGTGGGCACGCATCATCATCAGTTTCCAGTTTACGACCACGGCCGGACTGGTCTGCTTGGCCGGTATGTTGCTCTTGCAACGCGAGGGATGGCGCAACCTCCTGACGGGTTGCGGACTGGTGTTTATTGCCAGCTTGATACGTTTCCACTCGGCGGCGCTGGTGGCCCTGCTGATGGCGCCGGTGATACTATATCAGTGGCGTCTGCAGTGGCGTAAGTACGTGCCGATGCTGGTCCTGCTTGCGATGGTGGTAGGCGCGCGTTGGGCAAACGGGCTGTTCTACAAAGCCGAGGAATGGCAGTACTACAAGCAGTATAATGTCATCCGCGCCAAGCTCAACGACAACCCGAATGCGCGCAAGGATCAGGTGTATGACAACTTACCCAACGGTGTGACGGGGCAGGACTACGACCTGCTGCTGCGCTTTATTCCCGATCCGGAGGTGATGACCCTGGAGAAACTGCAAGCCATCAATGCTTTTGTCAAGGACGTGCCTATGCAGCAGAAACTGCTGAACGTGGAGCGTCTGACGAAATATGCATGGATTATCGCAACCTTGTTGCTACTGATGGTGCTGGTGGATATGAGCGAACCGAGCAAGAAGATGCATGTACTGATGGCGGGATATGCGCTGTTTGTGCTGGCGCTACTGGTGCTGGTGAGCCTGGACGGTTTTGTGAAGAACAGGGTGTTCCTTTGTTTCGTGGTGCCGGTAGTGATGGCATTCTACCGGTTGTTACCCGAGGTGGTAGGACGCAAGCGACTGATCACGATGTCGCTCCTGATGACCATATTGTGTACACTGTATGTCTTCCAGATAGCGACGGTGAGAAATGACGACTACTACCGCCGTACGGTACTTTGGAAAGCCTTTCAGCAGCCGCTGGTGAAGACCCTGCCGGAGGATAGCCATCTGGCTACGGTGGGTACGTGGTTCGGCATGCAGTATATGAATCCGTTTGAGATAAAAGAGTTCAACACGCGTAAACTGGCGATGGGATGGTTGACCTATATCCCGTTCAACAAGGAGATATGCGAGTCGTTTGTGGATCTATTGCAGGACAAGATGTATATCTTTGTACCGGCCAACTATGAGGATGTGGAGAGTACGCTCAACCGTGTGCGGCAGCAGATAGCCTTCCACTACGGCATACCGACGCACGTGGAACTATATCGCCGTAATGGCGCGTATGCTATCGTGCAGCTTCGTCGCACCGAGAACTGGGCGGCGATGGAGGATATTTATATTCCAAATTAGGAGTTAAGGAGTGAAGGAGTTAAGGAGT
>DFGU01000008.1:17528-20777 GCA_002371785.1 Bacteroidales bacterium UBA3742 | reverse complement strand
AAATAATTTAAATATACAACGATTATTTCTTAGCCACAAGGGCACGAAATCTTCGCACCCTTGTGCGAACAACAATCTTTTGCCCGAAAAATACTGCTTATGCGAGCATAGACGATATTTTTTCGGCCAAAATCTTGTATGTTCCAAATTTTTGTTGTACTTTTGCAGTCGATTTTGATGCGCGCTGTGCTATGAAACTCAATTTGCTTGTCGTAGGAAAGACCACCAGCCGGGAACTGGACACCCTCATCGCCGATTATGTCGGTCGGCTGAGTCATTACTGTTCGTTCCAGCTTCTGGTCATACCCGAACTGAAGAATACCAAGTCGCTCACCGAGGCGCAGCAGAAGCAGCGCGAGGGGGAATTGATCCTGCAGACCGTACCGACTACTGCCGACATGATCCTGCTGGATGAGCATGGTACGGAATATCGTTCCTTGGAATTGGCGCAGTGGTTGCAAAAGCGCCTGTCGGCCGGTCGTGACCTATGGCTCGTCATCGGTGGCCCGTACGGATTCTCCGAAGCCGTCTATCAGCGGACCTGTGGCAAGCTGTCCATCAGTCGCCTTACTTTCTCCCACCAGATGATACGCCTCCTGGTCGTAGAGCAGCTCTACCGCGCCTTCACCATCCTGCGCGGCGAGAATTATCATCACGAGTAACGCTCTTTCAGATGCCGGATCAGCAGTTCGGCAAGTTGTTCAGGCTTCGCTCCTTCCGGATTTTCCAAGACATAGTCGGCCCGTTGACGCAGTTCGTCGTCGCTCATCTGCGCGCGTATGCGTGCGCGTACCTTATCTATATTGGCCTGCTCTTTATCCCTATAGTCGCGCGCCAAAGCCCGGCGCAGTCTTGTCTCTTCGTCCGCTACTACAGCCACTATGCAGTCGCATAGCTCATCCAGCCCGCTCTCATACAATATGGCTGATTCCACAAAGCACCATCCCTCCTGCCGTTTGGACCAATGCTTCAGGTCAAAACCTACGGCGGGATGCACCATGCGGTTCAGCCGCTCCAACAGTTCCGGATGCGAGAATACCTGACGGGCCACCAACTCGGTATGATACCTCTCGCCCTCAAATACCTCGCTGCCAAACAGCGACTCTATGCCGCTCCGTACCATCGGGTTCTCCCGGATGATACGCTTCGCTTCGCGGTCGGTGTAATAGACGGGGTAGCCGCGCTGCTCCAGCGCTCGCGCAATGGTCGTCTTGCCGCTTCCTATGCCTCCGGTGATTCCTATCGTCATGTTAAACTGTTAAACCGTTAAATTGTTAAACCGTTAGAACTGGAAATAGATAAACGGTTGCATCTCGGCCGATACAAACTGATAGATCACGATGATCGCCAGCACTACGGCCGCTACCATCATCGGCATCGGCAGTTGGGCGAAATACAAGCGATACCACTGCTTCCACTTAGCCGGCAACCAGTGGATGATCATACCCAGCACAAAGGCCCATACCACCGCACGGAACTCATGGCAGAACGGACCAATCACGCTGTTGTCCCACGCACCGCCTATCTGATTCACCATGTTCTTGGCCGTCTCCCAGGCCTCTTTATTGGCCGTGGCCGGATCCAGGTTCGAACCCGAACGGAAGAACAGACGCGTGAATGTGATGAACGTAAATGTCTGCACAATCGCCCATGCTACGGAAAGCATCTTGGTCGCTTTCTTCCACTGGCTATTGGCCGCAATCCGAAGACTGACGGCTGATGACCGACGGCCGAGAATCCAATACACATACCGTACCGCCGTCACTACCCATACAATGCCCGTCCATACGGCAAACATATTGATCACCGGCAACGGATCTACCAGGTGCCATATGAGCAAGGCCAGCAGTCCGGCCGACATCAGGCAGAAACGCCAATGCCAATGCAGTACGCGCCAGATCTTGTTGACGATCATACCGATACCATTGATGCCGCCCCAGATGACGAAGTTCCAACTGGCGCCGTGCCATAGACCTCCCAATATCTGGGTGATGAATGAGTTGAGGTTGGAGTAGAGTAGTTTCTGCTTCGCAGATAGCTTACCGTTCGCTTGCGCCGTCAGGTAGATATTATACACCGTGATGGCTACGATCAGCACGCCAAACGGCAACAACATCCACCACCATCCGGTCAGCACCGTTGTGATCAGTCCGATTGTGGTCAACCAGAAATACGTACCGAATCCCACTTTCCGGTTTCCGCCCAGCGGGATATACAGATACGACTTCAGCCAACTGCCCAAGCTGATATGCCATCTGCGCCAGAACTCCTGCGGGTTTTGCGACTTATATGGCGAGTCGAAGTTCTTGGGCAGATAGAATCCCATCAGCATCGCTACACCTATCGCTATATCCGTATAACCCGAGAAATCGGCATACACCTGCATCGAGTACGCAAACAGCGCAAACAGGTTCTCAAATCCCGAAAACAACAAGGGGTTGTTAAACACGCGGTCTATGATGTTCACTGCCAGATAGTCCGAGAGGATGATCTTCTTGGCCAGACCGTTCAATATCCAGAATACCGCGATGCCAAACTGCCTGCGTCCCAAGAAGAAGGGTTTATACAGCTGCGGAATAAACGTCGCCGCACGTACGATAGGACCGGCCACCAGTTGCGGGAAAAATGCCACGTAGAAGCCAAAGTCCAGCGGGTTCTTCAGCGGCTTAATATGGCCGCGATAGACGTCCGTCGTATAGGAAATCACCTGGAAGATAAAGAATGATATACCTACCGGCAGCACGATCGTATCCACCATGAATCGGCCCTTCTCCGCAAAGCCGTTACCGATGTACGCAAAGATATCAAACACCTGGAACTGGGTGCCCAATATGTCGTTCACCATGTTGGTGAAGAAGTAGGCGTACTTAAAGTAAGCCAGCAGTCCCAGGTCGATGGCAATCGAGCATACCAGCAGCGCCTTTTTCAGCGTCAGCCGTTCGCGATAGTGGTATATCAACCGAGCGATCGTCCAGTCGCTCATCGTCACAAACAGCAGGATGAGCAGGAACAAGCCGCTCGTCTTATAGTAGAAGAACCACGATACGAACATCAGGTACACATTCCGCATGTGCATCCGGCGACGCGACTGCTCGCCCTTGCATCGATATTGTATGATCAGCGCAAACAGCGCATACACCAGCGCAAAGAATGCCCAGAAATAGAACTGCGTGAACAGCAGCGGACTATCCTGGTCAAATGCAAATATATGTCTAAAAAACTCCATAAACCAATCAACTAATCAACTAA
>DFGU01000008.1:0-17409 GCA_002371785.1 Bacteroidales bacterium UBA3742 | reverse complement strand
TTCCTCCAATCTCCCTTCTCCATCAGCCACTTGCTCAGCAATTCGCCGGCCTTATCTGCGCCCTTGGGCGAGAAATGCACACCATCCTTGCCGGCCAGGTTCTGCTCCTGCCAGCGCAGCATACTGTTGCGTCCGCCCATCGCCTCGTAGAGCGACCAGTAGCCGATATGCTCCTCCTGCGCCATACGCAGCAGCAACTTATCCATATACGGCACACCCTCGTTGGTCTGCATCTTGCCCTGCTTGCGTACCAGCATGTCGCTCGGACCGATAAAGAGCACCGCCGCTTCGGGCGCGCACTCCTTGATCATCTTCACCTGCTTGCGCAATTGCTCTACGTTGTACTTGATCGTTGCCTTGCTGTTCTGGCCAATAGCGTTGCCGCCGAACTGCATGATGATGAGGCGCGTACCGGTGCTGGCATAGAAGTCAGCACATTGCTTGCGGTTCATCGAGGTGAACACAAAGCCCGAACAACCACGCATCGGTATGTTATCTACGATGATACCCGTCGGCGACTCCAGCGAGAAACCATACACCTGCCCCTTACCCGTGAAGAGGAACTTAGCCGAACGGGTGCTGTCTTTCACTGTTGCCACCTGTCCGTTCTGGATGTCCTGACCGTTTACGCGCATCGTGATACCCGGGTCAGCCACCAGTCGTACGCGCGAGAAGAAGCGTTCCGTAGCCGTCGAGTCGCCTACGGTCTGTACACTCACTTCCAGCCGCTCGCTGCCTGCTACCTTGCTGTTGTCCAGCAGTGCCGACTGACCCATCGGGCCGTACAGCCCGTCGCCGCGGTGCATGTTCTGCGGACCATATACCAGGTATCGCTTCGGTCCCTGCTTGGTGTCCTGACGCCTACCATTGATATAGCAACTCTGACTCACCGTGCGCATCGGTATCGTCTGGTGCAGCGGTAGCAGGCCTACACCCTTGCCGCCGTACTTAGCCTGCAGGGCACGACGAAGCGTCATCGTCATGCGGTCTTCCTCCAGCTGTGAGTCGCCGTAGTGTACCACGCGAACCGAACGTGTCTTGGTGCTGTCCAGCGCCTGATAGAAGCGTCGCATATACCACCGCGTATCGCGAAGCGTATCCACTTCGTTCTCATCAATCTCCGGTACCTCAACGACCGAGTCCACCTTGGCCACCTGCGCCGTCGTATCGGTCTGCATGTCCAGCATCTCGCCCATCGTGGGCCAGCGCAGGTCAATATGTATGCCATCCTCCGGCACCAACAAACAGAGCACCGCCAGGATCGCTATTATCAAAAAGTAGAGCGCCGATATACGGCTGGGTTTCATCGAATTCATTATTTTCGCCAAAGTGCTTTACTAAACAACAACAATACCGTAAATATCTCCAAACGACCGATCAGCATCACAGCCGTCATCGTCCATTTGGCCGTAGTGGGGTAGTCCACGTACGAGCCCAGCGGACCGAACTGACCAATCGACACACCTACGTTGCCTATTCCCGACACGGCCGTTCCTATCGCCTCGTCAAAATCCACACCCGATGCGCAGAAGATCAGCGAAGCGATGACGATAATCACGATATAGAAAAACATAAATGCCATCACATTACTCGTGGTCTGCTCGTTCACCGTACGTCCGTTGAACCGAACCGGTATGACGGCATTGGGGTGGATACGACGTTTCAACTCCGTCATGGCCGACTTGGCAAAGATACCGATTCTCACCCACTTGATACCACCCGCCGTGCTGCCCGAGGCCGCACCCGTGAACATCAAGAAGAATACAAATACCCACAGCAGTTTCGGCCAGGTCATGTAGTCCGAGGCAGCAAAACCGGTGCTGGTCATTGCCGAAGCCACCATGAAGAATCCCTTTCTTAGCGCCCGTTCGGCCATCCCGAATGTCTCGCGGGCAAAACGCAGCTGACTGAAGTCATGCTCTATACCATAGTGGATAAACAATCCTATTGATAGGAATACGGTGGCTACCAGCACGGCTATCGAGTACCAACGCGTCTCCTCGTCGTTGAATATCTTGCCCGGATGTCCGCGGAAGAGGTAGATCAATTGGGTGAAATTCATACCCGACAGGAACATAAACACAGCCGTCGTCCATTGGATAGCGGCGTTGTAGTCGATCATGCTGTTATTGCGCGTCGAGAATCCGCCCGTCGAGATAGTGGACATCGAGTGGCAGATGGCATCGAAATGCGGCATACCTTCCAGGTAGAGCAGCACCGTCTGTCCTACTGTCAGCAGGATATACGTCACCCACATATGCTTGGCCGTATCCGCAATACGCGGACTCAACTTCTCATAACTCACGCCCGTCACCTCGGCTGAATACAGCTGCATGCCGCCCAGGCCGAACATCGGCAGGATGGCCACCGACAGCACGATGATACCCAGACCGCCGACCCATTGCATCAGCGCGCGCCATAGCAGCAACGACTGACTCATGCTCTCTACATCGGCACAAACCGTCGCGCCCGTCGTCGTAAAGCCCGCCATCGTCTCAAACCAGCAGTCGGCCAAGGTCGGCAACGCACCGCTCAACCAGAACGGCAACATGCCAAACAGCGAGAACACAATCCATACCGCCGACACAATCACGTAGCCCTCTCGTTCGCCGACCCGCTTCTGCGCACCTTTGCCGACCAGCAGAAACACCAGACCTACTACCAGCGTCAGCACCACCGTCACGATCCATGCCCCCAGGTCGCTATTCCCATAACCGTAGGCGGTCACCATCGGCACCAGCATAAACAGCGACTCAATGAGCAGCAGCGCTCCGAGCGTGCGGAATACTATTTTCGTATTGAATAAACGGTTCATTTGAACATCTTTTCCAGTTTACGCAATGCATGACTCTTGCAGAACACCGCCACCTGGTCGCCCGGCAGGATCTGCGTATCGCCGTTCACCAGCAGTCCCTCGCCGGCACGCACTATACCGCCGATATTCGTATCGTCCGGCAGGTACAGATTCTTGATCATGCCGCGCGTGATCTGTGCTCCCTCTTTCGCCTCAAACTCCACGATCTCTGCATCCGCATTGGCCAAGTTGCGCACATTCGCGCCCAGCAACATCTGGTAGATATAGCTGGCCGTGATCGTTTTCTTGTTCAGCACCGTACCAATGTCCAGTCCTTCGGCCATCGGGATATAGTCGATGCTCTCTATCTCGGCAATCGTCTTGCGCACACCAAAGCGCTTGGCGGCCAGACAAGCGAATATATTCGCCTCGCTCGAATCCATAGCGGCCACTACAGCATCCGCTTCTTGCAATCCCTCGTTTAGCAAGGTCTCCATGTCCGACGCCTCGGCATGTATCACCAGCGCATTCGGCAGTTTCTCCGATATACGCTCACACAGCCGCTTGTCCGGCTCGATGATCTTGATCTGCTTGTCCTCCGGAAGCGACAGAGCTGCTTTGTACGTGATCCTTCCGCCGCCGAAGAAGATAATATTTTTGATCTCCCGCTTCGGCTTACCGAGCTGCTCACGCATGAAGTTAGTCTGCTCCTTGGTGCATATCACATACACCAGATCGCCCAGCTGCACGTAGTCGTCGCCGTCCGGGATGATTGTCTCGTTCATGCGCTTGATGGCTACGATGCGGTAGTTGCCGTGGGCGTAATAGCCCGAGCGGAAGGTCTGTCCTATCACGGGTGCCCCTTCGCGGATCTTCACTACGCATAGCTCCAGCGCACCGTCGCACAGCGTGAAGTGGTAGCGCATCCAGTTGGTGCGCAGGCTCTCCACGATATTTCTGGCGGCCAGCACCTCTGGATATATCAGGTGGTTCAGACCCATCTGCTCAAAGAACTGCTTGTTCTCCGGCAGCAGGTACTCATAGTTGTCGATTCGGGCCAAGGTGCGCTTGGCGCCCAGCGAATTGGCGATCAGGCAGGCCGTCATGTTCTCGCTCTCATCCGGCGTTACTGAGATGAACAAGTCACAGTTCTTCACGCCCAGTTCCTTCTGATCGCGTATCGAAGTCGGACTACCCACTTTGGTCAGTATGTCATACGTGGCACTCAGATCACCCAGTTTCTCCGGGTTCTCATCCAGCAGACTGATCTCCATGTCCTCACGCGAGAGCAGCTTGGCTAAGTGCGTTCCTACTTCTCCAGCACCTGCAATAATGATTCGCATATTCCTTCTTTATCTAATTTTAGCATATGGTATAGCTCTTTTGTCGAGCCATGTTCTACAAACTGATCGTCCACGCCCAGGCGTACGATGCGCGGCGTGTAGCCGTGGTCGGCCATCCATTCCAGCACCGCACTACCCATACCGCCGGCTATCATGCCGTCCTCGATGGTCACCACGGTCTTAAACCGTTTGCCTACCTCGTGCAGCAACTCCTCATCCAGCGGCTTCAACCACCGCATGTCATAATGAGCAATAGATAAGGGCGAAGATCCATTAGCCTTTAGCCATTCGCCTTTAGCCATCTCGATGGCATCAGCCGCCGCATTGCCGATACTTCCTATCGTCAGCACGGCCAGGTCTTTTCCGTCCCTGAGCTTCACGCCCTTGCCGTATTGCATCATTCCATCATTAGGCTGCGAAGCAGCATCATTAGACGCGCCTCGGCGCGTATCATTGTCAACCGGACACCGTCCGCGCGGATAACGAATAGCGATAGGTCCTTCCAGCTTTTCTGCCAACCGCATCATCTCCCGTAGGTCCTCACCCGTACGCGGCGCGCATATCTGCATATTAGGTATCGGACGCAGGTACGCCAGGTCCAGCAGTCCGTGATGCGTCGCACCATCGTTGCCTACGATGCCGGCGCGGTCGATACAGAGCACTACGTGCAGGTTCTGCAGCGCCACGTCATGTACGATATTGTCATACGCCCGTTGCATGAACGTCGAGTAGATATTGCAGTAGGGTAGCATACCCGCTTTGGCCAGACCCGCACTGAACGTCACGGCATGCCCTTCGGCGATACCTACGTCAAACACGCGGTCGGGCAACTCTTTCTGCATGATGCTCATGCTGCATCCGCTCGGCATCGCCGGCGTGATACCCACGATCCGTTCATTCTCCTTGGCCAGTTCCAACAACGTCTCTCCAAACACCTCCTGCCATAGCGGCGTACTGTCGCCATTCGCCATTAGCCTTTCGCCATTCGCCACATTGAACTCCCCCGGTGCATGCCATACCGTCTGGTCGTTCTCGGCCGGCGCATAGCCCTTGCCTTTCTTAGTGATGATATGCAGCACCTTGGGTCCGCGGTGGTTCTTGATCTCGCTCAGGATGCGTACCAGTCCCTCTACGTCGTGTCCGTTTGTCGGACCGAAATAGCGGATGTTCAGACCGGTGAATATATTGCTGGCCTGCTTCGATACCAGGGCTTTCAGGTTGTTGTTGCGGCGCAGCAACGCACGGCGCTTGCGTTCATCCACCAGGTGCAGCTTCGCCGCCATCTTATATAGACGCCAACGCCACTTGTTGTAACTCGCACTCGTCGTCAGGTCCACCAGGTACTGCGTAAATCCACCCTTCAGCGGGTCGATGGCCATGTTGTTGTCGTTCAGCACGATCAGCAGGTTGTTCTTGTCCATCGACGTGTTGTTCAGTCCCTCAAAAGCCAGTCCACCCGTCATCGCCCCATCGCCGATAATGGCTACGACGTTATGTCCTACAGGCGAAGCCGGTCCTACAGCGTTAGCGGTCTTATAGTCACTTTGTGACGATCTTACAGCGAAGCGGTCTGCTATATCCAGGCCCAAGGCCGCCGATATGCTATTGCTGGCGTGCCCCGCTATGAACGCATCGTACTCACTCTCCTTCGGATTGGTGAACGGGCTCAGTCCCTTGAACTGACGATTGGTATGAAACCTATCTCGCCGGCCGGTCAGTATCTTATGCGCATAGGCCTGATGCCCCACGTCCCACACCAGTTTATCCTGCGGCGTGTCAAACACGTAGTGAAGCGCCACGGTCAGTTCTATCGCACCCAGCGACGATGCCAGGTGCCCCGGGTTCTTGCTCAGCGCCTCAATGATAAACTGACGCAGCTCCGCACACACAGTCGGCAACTCCTCAGGTTGCAACTTCTTCAAATCCGCCGGCGAATCAATCCTATTGATATATTTATATTCCATAAATAATTCTTTTCTCCTTCACTCCTTCACTCCTTTACTCCTTCACGCGTATGCGCATATAAACGCAAATTAGCGCACAAAAGTACTGCTTTTTTTTGACATATGCAAATTTATTTGCAATATTCTAAATTTTTCGCGATTTTCTTGCATATTTCCAAAAAAAGCAGTACCTTTGCAGGCGCAAAGGTTTTTTGAATATGCTTTTATCTGAAATAAAACAAGTCATTGGCGCACTCGCCACCGTTACGGGCGATGACGCACTTGAAATACGCCATCTGCTGATCGACAGCCGTAGGCTGGGTAACGAACCCGAACAGACGCTCTTCTTCGCCCTCAAGACCGAGAAGGACGATGGCGCCCGTTATATCCCGGAACTCCAAGAAAAGGGCGTTCGCGCTTTCGTCACGGGCGATGCCCTCGTTGCGCTGCAGGCGCTCGCAGCATATGTACGTTCGCAGTTCCAAGGTACCGTCATCGGCATCACCGGCTCGAACGGCAAGACCGTGGTCAAGGAGTGGCTCTATCAGTTGCTCAAGGACGACTACACCGTCATCCGTTCGCCCAAGTCCTACAACTCCCAGATCGGCGTGCCGTTGAGTGTATGGCAATTATCAAATCTCCAACGACTAACGACCAACGACAAACGACCAATCGCGATTTTTGAGGCGGGTATTTCGCAGCCCGGCGAGATGGAAAAGTTGGAACGTATCATCCGTCCCACCATCGGCGTCATCACCTATATTGGGCACGAGCACGACGAGAACTTCCAATCCCTGGAGCAGAAGCGCGCCGAGAAGATGAAGCTCTTTGCGCATGCCACCACCGTCATCGAAGACCCGACCCACCAGAACGTCCGTACCTGTGCGGCCGTGATGCGTGCCCTCGGTTATGACGAGGAGACGATTGCTTCGCGTATCCTGCAGCAGACCCACGAGACGGTGCTCAAGGTCAACCTCTCGGCCCTGGTGGACAACGTCCGCTATTTCCGCTCGAAACTTAAACCCACCACCAAGTTGACCTGCATGGTCAAGGCCTTTGCCTACGGTGCCGGAAGCGTGGAGGTGAGTAAGGCCTTGCAAGACTCAGGATTGGTTGACTACCTGGCAGTAGCCGTGGCCGACGAGGGCGTCGAGCTCCGTCGCGCCGGTATCACGCTGCCTATCATCATCATGGATCCCGAGGTGGCCGCGATGGACCTGATCCTGGAGAACAACCTGGAGCCCAATGTCTATTCCCACCAGTCGCTCAAGACCATCATCGCGGCTGCGGAGGCCAAGGGACTGGAGCACTATCCCATCCATATTAAGATCGACTCCGGCATGCACCGACTCGGTTTCTACCGTGAAGACATGCCTTGGCTCATAGATCGGCTGACCCATCAGAAAGCGGTGCAAGTACGTTCCGTCTTCTCCCACTTGGCTGGCTCCGACGAGGCCCAGTTCGACGACTTTACGCTCCAGCAAATCCGCTACTTCGATGCCTGCGCCGAAGAACTGAAGAAAGGGCTAACGACCAACGACCAACAGCCAACGACTATCCTGAAGCACATTTGTAATTCCGCAGGAATCGAGCGCTTCTCGGCCTATCAATTCGATATGTGCCGCCTGGGTATCGGACTCTACGGCTTCTCGTTCGCGGGCGCCAACCTGCGCAACGTTTGTTCGCTGGAGACCACTATCCTATCGGTCAAGACCGTCCGTGCCGGCGAGACAATAGGCTACGGACGTCATACGCGCCTCAGTGAAGACCGCACCATTGCCGTCATTCCTATCGGTTATGCCGACGGTTTCGACCGCCGCTTCTCTAACTATGGCGGCGAGGTATATGTACGTGGCAAGCGCTGTCCCGTGGTGGGCAATGTGTGCATGGACCAGGCCATGATTGACGTCACCGGTACCGATGCCCGTCCGGGTGATATCGTGGAGGTATTCGGCGAACATATGCCTTTGCAAGAGTTGGCCGACAAACTCGGCACGATCACATACGAAATCCTAACATCCGTCTCCCGCCGTGTCCAACGTGTCTATTTCTACGAATAACCTTACTATAGGCTACCGGACAGCGTCCGGAGGCGAACATGTCGTTCAACGCGACCTCACGTTCTCCCTCCTCGCTGGCGAGATGGTCTGCATGCTGGGTCCAAACGGCTGCGGAAAATCGACCTTGCTCCGCACCCTGGCAGGACTGCAACCGGCCCTACAGGGAGCCTTCAGCCTTCAGCATTCAGCCGTCAGCCCTGAAAAATCTATCGCCTTGGTTCTGACCGAACGAATGTCGTTAGATAATACGACGGTGCACGATGTGGTAGCCCTCGGCCGTTATCCCTATTCCTCCTTCCTCGACGGTCTTACCGCCGAAGATGAAGCCATCATCGCTCAATCACTTGAGCAAGTAGGTTTCTCCCTTTCAACTTTCAATTTTCACCTTTCATTTTTCAACGCCCATTCAGACGGAGAGAAACAACGTATCTTGATTGCCAAGGCCCTGGCCCAGCAGACGCCTATCATCCTGCTGGACGAACCTACGGCGCATCTGGACTTGCCGCATCGTATCCTGATCCTGCGGCTCTTGCGTCAGCTGGCGCACGAGCAGGGGAAGACCATCCTCATCTCCACCCACGAACTGGATCTGGCGCTTGCGCTCTCCGACCGCATCATGCTCATGACGCCCGGTCGTGGCATCGCGCTGGATACACCCGAGGCACTAAAAAAGGCAGACGCTTTCACGCCTGCCTTCGGAATGGATATTTTCAATTATAGCCTATAGCCCATAACCCATAACCCATAACCCATAACCCATAACCGGTAACCGCTAACCCTTAATACGCACTCATCTGCTGCTTCACCGTGGTGTTGATGAAGTCGGCAAACTCCTGTACGGTCATCTGGCCCTTTTCTTCGGCACCTTGCTGACGAACCGATACCAGTCCCTGCTCGGCCTCTTTCTCGCCGACGATAAGCATGTACGGGATACGCTTCAGCTCGTTGTCGCGGATCTTGCGACCCAGCTTCTCGTTGCGGTCATCTACGATGACGCGTACATCCTGCTGCTCCAGCATCTCCTTTACTTTCCATGCATAGTCGTTGCTCTTCTCGGAGATAGGCAGTACCACGGCCTGATCCGGCGTGAGCCACAGCGGGAACTTACCGGCCGTATGCTCAATCAGCACGGCTACGAAGCGCTCCATCGAGCCGAACGGCGCACGGTGGATCATTACGGGACGGTGCTTCTGGTTGTCCTCGCCGGTATACTCCAGTTCGAAGCGCTCGGGTAGGTTATAGTCCACCTGGATGGTTCCCAGCTGCCAACGGCGACCCAGCGCATCCTTCACCATGAAGTCCAGCTTCGGTCCGTAGAAGGCGGCCTCGCCGTACTCCACCTTAGCCGGCAGGTTCTTCTCCTTGCAGGCATCGATGATGGCTTGTTCGGCCATCTCCCATACCTCGTCCGAACCTACGTACTTGGTCCGGTTGTTCGGGTCGCGCAGCGAGATCTGTGCCTCGAAGTTCTCGAAGTTCAGCGCCTTGAAGATGATCTCGATGATCTCCATCACGCGGATAAACTCCTGCTTCACCTGATCTTGGCGGCAGAAGATATGGGCATCGTCCTGGGTGAACGAGCGTACACGCGTCAATCCGTGCAGCTCACCGCTCTGCTCGTAACGATATACGGTACCAAACTCGGCACAACGGAAGGGTAGGTCCTTATAGCTGCGCGGACTGTTCTTGTAGATCGCGCAGTGGTGAGGACAGTTCATCGGCTTGAGCAGATATACCTCGCCTTCTTCCGGCGTGGTGATCGGCTGGAACGAGTCCTTGCCGTAGTGATCCCAGTGACCCGAGGTCATATACAGGTTCTTCGATCCGATATGCGGGGTGATCACTTGCTGATAGCCGTAGCGCTTCTGGATCTTCTTGAGGAAGTCCTCCAGTCTGAGACGCAGTGCTGTCCCCTTCGGCAGCCAGATTGGCAGACCTTTGCCCACCATGTCGCTGAACATAAACAGCTCCAGGTCCTTGCCGATCTTGCGGTGGTCACGCTTCTTAGCTTCCTCCAGCAGGGTCAGATACTCGTCCAGCATCGCTTTCTTGGGGAACGAGATACCGTAGATACGCGTCATCATCGGACGGCTGTCGTCGCCGCGCCAGTAGGCGGCCGAACAACTCAGCACCTTCACGGCCTTGATTGGCTCAGTGCTTAGGAGGTGCGGACCCTTACACAGGTCGGTGAATGCACCCTGGGTATAGGTCGTGATATGACCATCCTCCAGTTCGGAAATCAACTCACATTTATACGTCTGGCCCTTTTCGCCAAATGCCTGCAGGGCATCGGCCTTGCTGATGGCACGCTTCTGAAGCTGCTCCTTCTTGGCGCGCAGTTCCATCATCTTGTTCTCGATAGCGGCAAAGCAGGTATCGTTGATCACGACGCCCTCGGGCGGCATTACGTCGTAGTAGAATCCGTTCTCGATAGCCGGACCTATACCGAACTGAATACCCGGATACAACTCCTGCAGGGCCTCGGCCATGAGGTGGCTGGATGTGTGCCAGAAAGCATGCTTGGCTTCGGCATCATCCCACTTGTGAAGCTTGATACTTGCATCCTCGGTGATCGGCTGATTGAGCTCTACAATTTGGAACTCTGACGGCTGATGGCTGATAGCTGACGGCTGAATACTTGCGCACAGAATGTCTTGCGCCAGACGGCTGCTGATACTCTCAGCAACTTGTAGCGGCGTGATGCCGCTCTCAAATTCACGGACGCTCCCGTCCGGAAAAGTAATTTTTACCATATAATTTATAAACCTACAAATGTTTACGGCTATGGGCTAACAACTGCCCTTTCGCCAAATCGGCTGCAAAGGTACGAAAAAAAAACCAAATTTCAAAAAAAAATGCAAAAAAATGCGAAAATATTTGCGTATGTCGTAAAAAAGCAGTACCTTTGCAGCCGCTTTCGAAAAGTAAAGCACTTAATTTAGGTTATAAACCGAGATTTAGCCGCGCTACCGCGCGAGGAGAGATGGGTGAGTGGCTTAAACCAACAGTTTGCTAAACTGTCGTACGGGTAACTGTACCGGGGGTTCGAATCCCCCTTTCTCCGCAAAAACGAATCAAGGACATCCATTAAGGGTGTCCTTGTCTCGTTTTTGAGAAGGCAGCGAGCCTTCTCAACCCCGGTCGGAGGGTTCTTATCTCGCTACGCTCGAACGATTAATGCAAACAAGTTGCATTTTTCGAATCCCCCTTTCTCGCCTTTCTACAATACACCTAAGCCGTTGAGGAAGATGAGCAGGATGGCTGCAGGGACGATCCAGCGGAGGGCGAAGGTTAGGGCGGGGTGGAGTCGGGGCATGAACCAGCCGACAAAGAGGGACATACTGAGTGCACCCAGCGGCATGAGGATGGTGGTGACCAAACGGTCGGACCAACTGAAGAGTCGGGGCGAGAGTACGCACAGAATGACCAGCACGGTGGTAATAGCCGTGACGATGAGGACGCTCTGGTGGCGGTTGAGGCGGTCGTGACTGGCTTCGCACAGACTGGCCACGGCTATCTCCATCAGCGATATCGTAGAGGTAAGCGCCGCGATAAACAGCAGAAGGAAGAAGAGCACGCCGCTGAGCCAAGAGAACGACATCTGCTGCAGAATAGACGGCAGCACGACGAATACCAGTTGCGGACCCTCGGCCGGGTCGTAACCAAACGAGAAGACCGCCGGGAAGATGACGACGCCTGCCAAGACGGCTACCAGCGTGTCGAGCAGAGCGACCTGGAGCGCCGTACGGGCTTCGCTCTGTTGCTTAGGCATATAGGCACCGTAGGTGATCAGGGCGCCGGTACCTACGGACAGGCTGAAGAAGCACTGACCCACCGCCATCATGACCACCTGGGGCGTGATACGCCCGAAGTCGAACCGGAACAGGAAACGCAAGCCCTCGCCGCTACCCGGGAGCATCAGGGCACGCACAGCCATGACGACCATCATAATGAGCAGCAGGGGCATCAGCAGTTTGCTCATGCGCTCGATGCCCTTGTTGACATCGAACCACAGCACCGCTGCCGTCATCAGTACGGGCACCAGGCCGCACAGGATCATGCGCGGCGTGCTGGATACCACGTCCGAGAAATGCGCCGTCAGTTGCGCCGCATCCATGCCGGTGTAGGTATTCAGGACGGCCTCGTACAGGTAGTTGCCGCACCAGCCCGTTACCACGAAATAGAAGCCCATGATAATAAACGCCGAGGCGATGCACCACCAGCTGAGCCACTGCCAACGGCTATTGCCGCGGAGGGCCCGAAAGGCCCCGTAGACACTCCGGCCGGAGCGTTTACCGATCAGCAGTTCGGTAGTCAGCAACGGCAGACCAAACAGCAGGACGCATAGCAGATAGACGATCAGAAACGCACCGCCGCCGTTCTCGCCGGCTACGTAGGGGAATTTCCATATATTGCCCAGGCCGACGGCACTGCCTGCGGCCGCCATGATGACGCCCAGCTTGGTACTAAATCCGGTTTTGTTTGTGTGCTCCATATCGTAGGGGAAGGTTTACTCCGACTTAGGACGTAGGCGTCCGCGATAGTCGGCCTGGTGGGCACGGCTGCCTACGCCGCGATTAGCCACATAGCGACGGTAGTAGTTGAGAATGAGCGTGGTGAGCGGCAGGGCGATGATCATACCTATCACGCCGAACAGCGCGCCCCATATACTGAGGCTCAGCAGGATAGCGGCGCTGCTGAGTCCCGTCACGTTGCCCATGATCTTAGGCGTGAGCAGCATGTCCTGGATCGACTGCACCACCACAAAGACGATAGCCATCATCAGCAGCGTCCACCATAGCGGTTGACCCGTCTGGGCCGACTGCAAGATGCACAGGATGATGCAGGGCGGGATACCTAGCGCCTGCATATACGGCACCATGTTCAGCAGGCCGATGATGAGCCCCATCGCGATGCCCATCGGCATGCCCGTGATGGTAAAGCCTATGGCAAAGAGGATGCCTACGCAGGTGGCTACCAGCGCCTGACCGCGGAAATAGGCATTCATATTGCGGTCGATATCGCCCATGAGCGTCACTACGCGTGCGCGGTACTTACGCGGGACGTACTTGCTATAGTTGGCGCGTATGTTGGGGAAATCGATCATCAGGAAGATGAGGTACATCAGTCCGATGAAGATCACCAGCAGTTCGCTCAGCCAACTCAGTCCGCCCGTGATCCAGTTACCTATCTTAGGCAGCAGCTCCTTGATTGACGAGGTCACTTCCGGATTGGCCAGGGTAGCCTGCCAGTCCCATGTGTCCTTCCAGTTGAGCAACTTCTCCTGGGTCTCGGCCGAGACATAGTCGTTGATATCAAACTGGGCGACATATTTCTGAAAACCCGCCCAGGCCGTATTCACCTGTTCGGCCACCGGTCCCTTGAGCGCCGCGATGCTACCCACGACCAGTCCGACAGCCAGCACCAGCGTACACAGCACGGCCAGCACACGGTTGCGGATATGGCACCGGTTCTGGAACCAACTGACGATGGGATCCAGCACGTAGGCTATCAGAAAACTGACGAAGAAAGGCAGCAGTACGCCATATAAACGACCGAACATAGGCTCTCGATAGATTTGATTAAGTACAGTTTCAGCAATTGCGACTGCAAAGGTACGAAAAAATTTGCACATATCAAAATTTATTTGTAATTTTGCAGCGTGAAACCTGTGAATACCGAAATAGAACGTAAGTTTCTGGTCTGCTCGGACAGCTACCAGCGCCTGGCTACCAGCCATACCGAGGTGTGCCAAGCCTATCTATGTAAGGACCAAGGCCGCACCGTCCGTGTGCGCATCATGGGCGAAAAGGCGTATCTCACCATCAAGTCGTCGCAGGGGCAGGAGGGTATCGCCCGCTTTGAGTGGGAGCGCGAGATCACGCCGGAGGATGCCCGCCAACTGCTGCGCATATGCCTGCCCGGCGTGATTGTGAAGACCCGCTGGGTCGTGCCGGCCGGCGGGGGACTGAAATGGGAGATCGATGAGTTCCACGGCGCCAAGCAGGGACTCGTCATGGCCGAGATAGAGCTGGAGAACGAAACGCAGACTTTTGTAAAACCCGACTTCATCGGTGAGGAAGTGACCGGCCGTCCGGAATACTATAATGCTAATATGATTTAAGGTCGTTGGTCGTTAGTCGTTAGCCATCAGCTATCGGCCATCAGCCATCAGCCGTCGGAATACTATGTTAATATGGTATAATATACGTTAGCATGGCCGCTGCGCGGCGTTATAAAGTTAAGAAGGTCTTCGACGTTAACGTGGCGCATCCGCCATTATAACCCTTTAACGTGGCGTAGCCACCATTATAACCTTTTAACACAAAACTCAATGATACGTTACGCGAATTTTGTCATATCCAGTCCCGACGTGGTGCAATGCCCGCAGTCCCACCTGCCGGAGTATGCCTTCATCGGACGCAGCAACGTGGGTAAGTCGTCGCTGATCAACATGCTAACCCACAACCCCAAGTTGGCCAAGACCAGCCAGAAACCCGGTAAGACGCTGCTCATCAACCACTTCTCTATCGAGAGTCAGCCCGCGAATGGCGAAAGCCAGCAGTGGCATATCGTCGATCTGCCGGGCTACGGCTATGCCCGTGCCAGTCAGACGCAGCGCGACAACTTGCGCCGCATGATAGAGCGCTACTGCCTGCTGCGGGAGCAGCTGTGCAACCTCTTTGTGCTCGTGGATAGCCGACTGGAGGCGCAGAAGATCGATATCGAGTTCATGAACTGGCTCGGCGAACAGCAGATACCCTTCGCCATCGTCTTTACCAAAGCGGACAAACTGGGACGCGAACGCCTCAAGGAAAATGTAGAAGCCTATAAAAAGGTGCTGCTTGAGACCTGGGACGAACTGCCGCCTATCTTCGTTACCTCGGCCGAGAAGAACCAGGGTGGCGAAGAGATCGTGGAGTATATTGAGGAAATCAACGCTACGCTTAGTTGATTAGTTGATAAGTTTATAGGTTGATTAGATGATCAGTCTGACGGCTGAAGGCTGATAGCTGACAGCCCGCTAATCGCAGAGCGAGAATAGGTCTTCTCGCGGATTGACCAGCATGACGGGCACCAATGCACGGCGTATAGCATGCCGCTCGGGTGGGCCGAAGAGGATGTCGTCCAGTCCGTAGTCGCGGCTGGCGGTCAGGATCAGCAGGTCGTGCTGGAAGTCGCGCTGCCGTTCGCTGGCCTCGCGTATGAGCGAGAAACTGTCTTTGCGAGCCTCTACCACCTCATACGATATCTCCACCTCCGCACGCTCCATGACGCCCTTGATATGCGTCACAATGCGGTTGACGTTCTGCTGGGCATGCGATCCGTAGTCGTGGGCTTTTAAGAGGATAATATGCGCACCGGTCTTACGCGCCAGATAGGTGCATATCTCTGCTTTATACACTTCCTCCTCCAGCATCGTCACAGGCACAAGCAGACGGTGCAGGGGCTTGATATTCATCGTGTTGGTGATGAACACATAGGGACGTCGCTCCTCGCGACATTCGTCCAGGGCATGCTGTATCTCGCGCCGATTGTTGCGGCACGTGATGAGGCGTATATCGTCGTTGTTGTCCCAGATCATTTCTTGATGTTACGTTCGTTGAGTTTCTGACGGTACGCACGTGCTACGCGTTCGTGTTGCGCGGCTGTTTCCGAGAAGACGTGCGTACCCGAGAAGTCGGGGTTGGCGCACATGAAGAGGTAGTCGGTACGCGGTGCATTCAGCACGGCATCCAGTGCCGAGGGTTGCGGCAGACGGATCGGTCCGGGTGGCAGACCGGTATGCTTGTAGGTATTGTAGGGCGAATCGATCTCCAGGTGCTTGTTGAGCACGCGGTGCATCGTAAAGTCACCCACGGCGAAGATCACGGTCGGGCATGCCTGGAGGGGCATCTCCCGATGGAGTCGGTTCAGGTAGAGGCTGGCGATGATCGGATGCTCCTCCGTGCGATGGGTCTCGCCTTCCACGATGGAGGCAAGCGTAGCTACCTCTTGCGGCGTCAGGCCCAGTGCCTCTGCTTTGACGCGGCGCTCCCGGTTCCAGAAACGGTTAAACTCCTTCTGCATGCGGTCGAAGAGCTGCTCGGGCGTCATCGACCAATAGACCTCGTAGGTATTGGGGATGAAGAGACAGACCGCGGTCTCGGGCGTCAGGCCGTACTGCTTCAAGAACGGCACGCTATCCATATACTGATTGAGCGTAGCGCTATCCAGCAAGAGCACGGCCGCCAGGCGTCCGCAGAGCTGCTGACGCGTACGGATCGTGTTGTTGAAAGTCAACTTGACGGGCGATTCCTCGCCCTTGGTGAACATACGTATCAGTCGCCGGTTAGCCGTGCGTGCGGCGATGGTGTAATGTCCCGGCTGGATGGTGTCCATTCGGAGTCGCTTGCAGTCGCTCACCCACGCATCCATCGAGGCAATCTCGTAGTCGGCACTCAGCATCTTGGTCAGATCATCGGGAGTCGTGCCCGGATAGATATAGTACTCATGCTGCTCGCCGTCACGCGAGGTGAAGTTATGCCGTGCATAACGGTAGTAGCGAATGCCGAAGATGCAGGTCACGATGAGGCCTGTCATCACGATCAATGCCGATACGACGATGATGAGTTTGGGGCGATCTATTTTCATGCTTTAGTCTGTTTTTTGCTCCATACTATAAATCCGATGAGGCAACTGAGCGTCACCACGCCGGCTACCACGTAACCTACCCAGCGCCAGTCGGCCGGCATGTTCAGGCCCTCGGGCGCAATCAGTATATAGCTGCTGCATACCATGGTCATAAACAGCGCCGGAATCATCGCCATCAGGTAACCAAAAGGATATTTCCTTTCACCATTCGCCATTCGCCTTTCACCTTTATAGAGCCAGACGGTGCCGGCCCAGAGGGTAAAGACTGCCAGGGTCTGGTTGGTCCAGGCAAAGTAGCGCCAAACGACGTTGAAGTCCACGAACACCATGCCAAAGACGCAGAGGAACAGCGGCACGGCGATGATGAGACGCTTCGGTATCGGACGTTGGTCCCAACCCAGGAAGTCGGCTACGATCAGCCGGGCCGAACGCAGTGCGGTATCACCACTGGTGATAGGCGCTGCTATGACGCCCACGATAGCCAATATACCACCTACCGTACCCAGCCACGAACGGCTCACGCGATCGATCACCAGCGCGGCAATATTCTCGCCCGGATGCTGTGCGGCAAAGGCCTGCAGACCGTCGATGCCGTAGAGACCCGTCTCGGGATCGGCAAAGAACGTACCGGCTGC
>DFGU01000105.1 GCA_002371785.1 Bacteroidales bacterium UBA3742 | reverse complement strand
GAACAATTTCCGCCGGAAGGGTGGACAGTGATTGACGGCTATGCCGGCTATGGGTGGAAGAAGGGCGCTAAGCTCCAGCACAACTGCGCCTATATCCAGGAGGTGGCCAGTACGGAGAACTGGCTCATCACGCCTCAGCTGCGTCCCGCGGCAGGCGAGAGCCTGCATTTCTCGGCCTGCATAGGCGACTATGCTTCTACGGGTGAACTGCGTATCGAGATCTCGTTCGGCGGCACGGATGCCGGTTCGTTCCAGGTGCTGGATACCTACTATACCTCCAAGTCCAAGGGCGATGCCGCCCATCAGCTCTGGAAGTCGGAGTGGCGGGAGTATACCCTGGATCTGAGTGCCTATACCGGACAGGCCATCTATATCGGTTTCCACCAGGCAGGCGGCACGGATCGTATCTACCTGGACGACGTCTATGGCGTATCGCTGCGCGGTTCGGCTACGTGCGAGAACCCGACCAACGTGGTGCTGAGCAACCTGTCGGCCCATGCCGCTACCTTCACGTGGCAGGGCACAGCCACTGACTACCAGTACCTGCTCGTGGAGAAAGGCGAGGAAGTGGACTGGTCGGTAGCGACCACCATCTCGGCCAAGACGGTCACCCTCAGCGGCCTGTACGAGGAGACTGACTATGAGTTCTACGTCCGCTCCTACTGCTCGGCCGACGAGCAGAGCAGCGCACCCAAGACCAGCTTCAAGACGCCCTGCGAGCCGTTTGAGATCCCCTGGCTGGAGACCTTTACGAGAGATGCGTCCGGTTCGGGCTATACCATCGCAGAGCCCGACTGCTGGACCGTAGCCACCAGCGGCACGATCAGCGTAGTTAACGATAAGACTTATGACGACGAAGGAACTGCCACGACCGTCAACGGCCAGGCCCATCTGCAGGTCATCGGAGGCGGTCCTACCAGTCCGCAGGTGTTCGCTATGCCGTCGTTTAATGCACAGCTGAATACCCTGGAGGTGGCGTTCGACTATAAGACCAGCCTCACCACCGAAGGCTGCGGCCAGCTGGAGGTGGGCTATATGACCAACCCCAACAAGGCCTCTACCTTCGTCTCGCTGCAGACCCTGCCGCGTACGCTGACCTACCAGCATGCCGTAGTGCCGCTGAGCGACCTGCCGGCTAACGCCACGTATATCGCCTTCCGCTTCTCGGGCGGTACGAGCGACATGGCCTCCGTCTCGATGGACAACTTCGTCGTGGCGCTGATCGGTCAGTCGGGCGAGGTAGATCCCTCGCAGGAGCAGATACCTGATGCCGGCATCTACTCGCTCAGCTATTGCGAGGCATCGTTCACGTGGTACTCGTACAACAACACGGCCTTTGCCATCGGCCTCTTCAACGCTACGAGCCAGGAACTGGTAGCGGGTATCACCGTCACCACCGAGGAGTGCGACCGCTTTGCCTACCAGGACGGCGTAGGTTTCTCCGAGGACGATGACTATGAGAATAAGTACTACTGCTCCACCAAGTGGATCCTCAACGTCGAGGAAGACGGTATGCAGCGCGGCGACGCATGGGCGAGCAGCGTGAAGAATATCGGTACGGATATCTCACCGATCCTGGGTCTCAACCCGGGTGACTACCAGGTGCAGATCTATGCGCTGGTACAGGGCGAGTCCGGTTACTCGATGGGCGAGTCGCTGGCTACTATCCCGTTCACGCTGGTGTCCCGTGAGGTCAGCAACCTGGCGGTAGCCGTAGCCGACGACAAAGCGTCGGCGACGCTGACCTGGGATGCACCGGAAATGGGTCAGGGTGAGCGGCTGTACGTACGCGTATGGTCGGGCGAGACGGTGGCCTACGACAATTTCTCGACCAAGGACCGTCCCGCGAGTCCGCTGACGGTCAGCGTGCAGGAGGGTAAGTCCTATACCGCCATCGTGCAGCTGGTGGATAAGAACATGAATCCGATGGGTGCTGAGGTGGAGACCAACTTCACCGTAGGCGTCAATACCTACGAGCCCGCGAACCCGCATGCCGAGGTGGCCGGAGGGGATAATGTGACCTTCTCGTGGGACGTTACCGCGGAGGCCGACCGCTATGTGATCACCCTCTTCTGCGACGGCGAGTTCTACACCACGCTCAACGTCAGCGGCACCACAAAGATGACCACCATGCCTAAGGACGGCACATGGACCTGGACCGTACAGGCCTTCAACCAGGGCGAGAACGGCAACTACTTCGAGGCCAGCAACGCCATAGAGGGCAATAGCTTCGTGACCAAGGCGGCCGATATACCGGAGGATGCTATCGTGATGAACGTATGGGGCATGGAGGCCGGCTATCTGGATCAGTACGTCAGCCAGTTCCCGGAGGGCAAATACGGCTGGATGGTCACGTTCGCTACGGGCGAAGAGGGCGGCACGGGTATGCCGATGCCATCGTTCCTGATCTATACGGACAAGGAGAATGCCATCTCGGGCGTGTATAACGTGACGCGCGGTAATATCGACTTGGAGAGCTGCTATATCAATACCAACGGCACGCAGGCCGGTTGCATCATGGCTACCGATGCCGAGGTGCGTCTGCAGTTTGTGGCCTACGACGACGACAAGGCGGCGCAAGGTCCGTACCGCTATGGCTACTATACCGGTCAGTTCCGCATCGTAGGCGAGGATGGCAATACGTATGTGGGTAAGTTTATGGAGCAGTTCTGCAACTCGTATAACTATTCCACCGCCGGTGCGTCCATCCGCGACCATAAGGGCATGTGGGACGAAGATCCGGATTATATCGCGCCGGAAGGGTTTGAGAGCATTCAGCCGTCAGCAGTCAGCATTCAGAAGGTGCTCCGCGATGGCCAAATCCTGATCCTCCGCGGCGACGCCGTCTATACCATCAGCGGCATGCGTATTCGTTAACGCTCCGGAATCTACAATCAAGCAAAAAAAAGTGCTCTTCGGGGCACTTTTTTTTGCTTATACTGTTAAGGTTCTGTCTAAAACTTTAATTATTTCGCAATTTTAGACAAACGAACTAAGACCGGCATCAAATGCCGGGATAATAGACAAAGGTGATCCGTCTCCAAGACGACACAACGGACGAAAGAGATGATACAGATCGCCCATATATGGTCGATACTATTTATTGTAGCGACCAAGATTATGAGGCGGCGGAGGTTGGAATGAAGAATGGCAACAAGAAGGGCTAATTAGAAAGGTAAAGCATGGGCTTTATAAAAAAGCAGGATGACAATTTGACAATATGGCAATTTGATGACAATATGCAAGCGTCAATAGATCAGGCGAATATGTGCGAAATTGTCAAATTGCCATATTGTCACGACAAAAATAACGACGACGCTGACTCGTCGTCAAGGGGACGTACTGATTATAGATAAAGGACGTACTGGAGGGTGGAGCGGGATGTTCTCGCAAATATGCGAGAAAAATGCAAATTGAAGAGGCTGTGGTTAGGGTGTGATTAGGGTGACATTAGGACTAAAGTCTAGGATTACCCGGACTTA
>DFGU01000087.1:36184-40222 GCA_002371785.1 Bacteroidales bacterium UBA3742 | reverse complement strand
GGCTTGTTAGCAAACACAAAGTCCAAGCTATCCGCAGGCTGACCGCTGACGGCCGAGGGCTGAATACGGATATTCACCTTCTCGCCAGCATACGAAGCGGGGAAAGTATCTACCACAGCTACCTTACCTGTCGTTCCAACCTTCAGGTCATACGTCAGGTTGGATTGCGCATATAACGGCGAAAGGCGAAGGGCGAAAGGTGAAAGTAAAAAAACAATCGCCAATAGTATCTTACAGCACAGCGGTCTTACAGCGTAGCGGTCTTTCAGCGTCAGCGGTCTTTCAGTGAAACGGTCTATCCTCATACCATCCCTCCTTTCTCCTCGCCCGAGGCATCGTGGTCACCAAAGAATGAGGTCAGACCGATAATGATCAGCAGTACCAGCGAGAGCACCGCTCCGTAGTTGAGCAGGTCGGTCGTGGTGATATAATCTTGGATCAAGCTACCAAAAAGCTTGATATTGTTATGCGTCAGCAGTTCGGCGATGGCGAACGTACTAACCGTCGGCATAAATACCATCACTATGCCGCTATACACACCCGGCATACTCATCGGTACGATCACTTTCCAGAAGCTCTGCCAGCGGTTCGCACCCAGGTCCTGCGCCGCCTCCACCAGCGAGTTGTCCATCTTCTGCAGCGTGTTGTAGATCGGGTAGATCATAAAGGGCAGATAGTCGTAGCATAAGCCGAAGAGCAAGGCACCCTCGCCCAGCGGCAAGCCGCACATATTAAACAGTTCTACCGTGGCTACCGTTCTTAGCAGGAAGTTGATCCACATCGGCAGGATGAAGAGCATCGCCATCACCTTGGGCGTACGGAAATCCTCCTGGGCCATGATATAGGCCGCCGGATAACCGATCAGCAGACATATGGCGGTGTTCAGCACCGCGATCATCACCGAGTAGAAGAAGGTCTGTATCGCTTCGCTATGACTGAAGAACTTGGCAAAGTTGCGCAGCGTGAACTGACCGTCTATATCCGTGAAGGCATATACCCCCACCAGCACCAGCGGCAGTACCACAAACAGCGCCATAAACACGATATACGGCCATGCCCACGTCCGTCGCGAAGAAAATATTTGAAGCACTTTACTCATGTCTCTAACGACTAACGACCAACGACTAACGACTAAATCTTCTCAATCTTTATATCCTTCGGCTTGATCACGATACCCACTCTATCGCCATCGTCCCATACATCGTTGGTATTGACGTAGAGGTCGTACCCCTCGTCCGTACGGATCGTGAGGTGGTAGTGGTTACCCTTGAACAGGATGAAGTGCACCTCACCGCTCAACGTACCCTCTTCCTCATAGTCCTGCAGGTCGATGTCGCGGAAGCGCACCAGTACGCGCACCTTGTCGCCGGGCTCCAGACCCTCCAGTTGCTTCTCCTCCACCGTCCAGTCGGCCTCCAGGAAGCGTACCTTGCCGTTCTTCTGCACCTCACCGGGGAAGTAGTTGTAGATATGCTGCTCTTTGCGCATGATCTGGATATCCTCCGGACGCACCAGCATGCCTACCTCCGTACCGGGCAGGTACTCGTGATAGTCCTGGATCAGGAACTCGTAGCCGTCGGCTGTCAGCACGCGCATCTCATAGTGTACGCCCTTGAAGATACAACTCTGCACCTCGCCGTACCACTTCGTAAACTTACCCTTCGGCACCCGATCCTCCGGATCATCCTCAGGATGGTCCATCATTCCATCATTGAGCGACGAAGTCGCGCTCATTTCATCATTCTTTTTGGGCATCGCCCAAATATAGATATCTTCCGGCCGAATCACCACATCCACCGGGTTGTTCTCGCCGAAGCCCGAATCGATACAGTCGAACTCCTGGCCGATGAACTTCACGCGCTTGTCGCGTATCATCGTGCCGCTCAATATGTTGCTCTCGCCGATAAAGTCGGCCACAAAGCAGTTCTGCGGTTCGTTGTATATATCCGTCGGCGTACCGATCTGCTGGATTCGTCCTTCGCTCATCACCACCACGCGGTCACTCAGCGTCAGCGCCTCCTCCTGGTCGTGAGTCACGTAGATAAACGTAATACCCAGCTTCTCATGCAGCTCCTTCAACTCGATCTGCATGTCGTGACGCATCTTCAGGTCCAGAGCCGACAGCGGTTCGTCCAGCAGCAGCACCTCCGGCTTGTTCACGATGGCGCGCGCGATAGCGACACGCTGCTGCTGACCGCCACTCAGCGTATCCACCTTGCGTTCCTCATAGCCCGTCAGGTTGGCCATCTTCAGCGCCTGACGCACCTTCTTCTTGATCGTAGCCGGGTCTTCTTTCTTCAGTTTCAGACCGAAAGCTACGTTGTTGAACACATTCAAATGCGGAAACAACGCATACTTCTGAAACACCGTATTCACCGGACGCTTATACGGAGGTGTCTTGGTCACGTCCTCACCCTTCAGCAAGATGTCGCCCGACGATGCCACCTGAAAACCGGCGATGCAGCGCAGCAAGGTCGTCTTGCCGCAACCCGACGGTCCCAAGATCGTCACAAACTCACCTTTCTTCACCTGCAGGCTGACGTCGTTCAACGCAAACTTGCCATCCTCGAATTGCTTCGAGACGTGATTCACCTCAATGATATACTCAGATTTTGCCATTTTACACAATTTACGGCGCAAAGGTAGTGTTTTTTTTTCATATACGCAAGCGCACGCGCATATTTTTAGAAAAATGTGTCCAAAAAACGGCAAAAAAACACCTGCTTTCGACTTTCTGCTTTCTGCTTTCGACTATTTTTTGTAATTTTGTAGCGCATTTTGCAATCCAACTATAAAAAATTGACTATATTATGAGCAATCTTTTCAAAGGCGCCGCATTGTTCGCCGGCGGTGCACTGGTAGGAGCCGCAGCCGCACTGCTGCTCACCACGAAGAAGGGCGAGGAGATTCGTCACGAACTGTCCGACCTGGTGGATGAATGGAAGAACGGTAAAAAGCCCGCATCCAATCAACCCGCAAAAAAGGAGGCATAGTATGGAAAACGCATTTGTTCAGCAACTGAAATCCCAGGTAACAGACCTGGGCACATCGCTCACCCAAGTCGGCAAGCTACGCCTCATCGGCCTCGTCAGTCGCCTGCTGGGTCTGTTCCTGCTGCTCTTCACGACTGTGCTGCTCATCTTTGCCCTGCTCTCGTTCGGCGCCGTAGCCTGCATCCACGCCCTCTCCGTCCATATGCCTATCTGGGCGGCCGCGCTCATCATGGGCGGTCTGTACCTGGTGCTGCTACTTATCGTCATTGCTTGCCGCCGACCGCTCTTCGTCTATCCCTTTATCCGACTGATGAACAGCGAGATACGCAACTGGGAAGACCTGGAACGTCGCACCATGGAAGCCGAGCATCAGGTAGAGCTCCAACGCATGCGCATAGAGGGACATGTAGATAGTGCCACTCGCACCTTTACCATCTACACCGACCTGCTCTCGCGTCTATGGCACTTCGTGCTCGATAAGTTGCACAAGGCCTGATACGCAATTTGCAAGTCGAATTTGCAATTCAAAAAAAAACGGCATGCGTGCTTGCGTATGTCGAAAAAAAGCTGTACCTTTGTACCGTAATTTGACGTACTACGCGTTAGCATATAAATTAACAAACAAATCATATCAAACAAATGAAAGAATTGGATCTTACTAAGTATGGCATTACGGGCGCTACCGTAATTGCACACAATCCGTCCTACGAGTACCTCTTCGAGGAGGAGACCAAGCCTGAGTTGACCGGCTACGAGAAGGGTCAGAACACCGAGCTCAACGCCGTTAACGTGATGACCGGTATCTATACCGGCCGTTCGCCTAAGGACAAATACATCGTCATGGACGAGAACTCGAAGGACACCGTCTGGTGGACCACCGAGGGCTACAAGAACGACAACCACCCTATGTCCGAAGAGGTTTGGGCTAAGGTAAAAGAGCTGGCTGTTAAGGAGCTCTGCAACAAGAACCTGTACGTCGTTGACGCATTCTGCGGCGCTAACAAGGATACCCGCATGGCCGTTCGCTTCATCGTTGAGGTAGCAT
>DFGU01000087.1:35898-36126 GCA_002371785.1 Bacteroidales bacterium UBA3742 | reverse complement strand
GTAGCATGGCAGGCACACTTCGTTAAGAATATGTTCATCCAGCCGAGCGAAGAGGAACTCGCAAACTTCGAGCCCGACTTCGTGATCTACAACGCATCGCTGGCTAAGGTAGAGAACTACAAGGAGCTCGGTCTGAACAGCGAGACCTGCGTAGCCTTCAACACCACGAGCCGTGAGCAAGTCATCCTCAACACCTGGTATGGTGGCGAGATGAAGAAGGGTATGTTC
>DFGU01000087.1:35311-35733 GCA_002371785.1 Bacteroidales bacterium UBA3742 | reverse complement strand
CCGGTACCGGTAAGACCACCCTTTCTACCGACCCGAAGCGTCTCTTGATAGGTGACGACGAGCACGGATGGGACGACCAAGGCGTATTCAACTTCGAGGGTGGCTGCTATGCCAAGGTCATCAACCTTGACAAAGAGTCCGAGCCGGACATCTACGCTGCTATCAAGCGTAACGCCCTCTTGGAGAACGTAACGGTGGACGAGAACGGCAAGATCGATTTCGCTGACAAGAGCGTTACCGAGAACACCCGCGTATCGTATCCTATCAACCATATCGAGAAGATCGTTCGCCCGATCAGTGCCGGTCCGGCTGCTAAGAACGTCATCTTCCTCTCCGCTGACGCCTTTGGCGTACTGCCTCCTGTATCGATCCTGACGCCGGAGCAGACCAAGTACTACTTCCTCTCTGGCTTCACCGCTAAG
>DFGU01000087.1:32111-35192 GCA_002371785.1 Bacteroidales bacterium UBA3742 | reverse complement strand
GGCCAGGCATTCCTGGAGCTGCACCCGACCAAGTATGCTGAGGAGCTCGTGAAGAAGATGGAGAAGAGCGGTGCCAAGGCATACCTGGTTAACACCGGCTGGAATGGTACCGGCAAGCGTATCTCGATCCGCGACACCCGTGGTATCATCGACGCTATCCTCGGTGGCGATATCCTCTCGGCTCCGACCAAGAAGATCCCGTTCTTCGATTTCGAAGTTCCGACCGCACTGCCCGGCGTAGATCCTGCTATCCTCGATCCGCGTGACACCTATGCTGATCCCGCACAGTGGGAGGAGAAGGCAAAAGACCTGGCAAGCCGCTTCATCAAGAACTTTGCTAAGTACACGACCAACGAAGCCGGTAAGGCCCTCGTTGCTGCCGGTCCGCAACTCTAATCGTTTCAGCCCCACGGCTGAACAAATACCGATAAGGTACGCGCACACACGCGTACCTTATCTTTTTCTACCTTTATCGGAGTGCCCGGAGGCACCTTTCGACTTTGAGCGAAGCGGTCTTTCGACTTTCGACTATATATAAAAAAAGAGGCTTGTTCCTTGAACAGCCTCCATTCCAACGTTGTTATAAACGTTTTTGTACCTTAATTACTGAGCAACAGTGTCAGTTACAACCTCAGCTACGGTGTCGTTAGCTACGGTGTCATTGCAACCTGCATTCTCAGCAGCCTTGTTACCGCAAGCCATAGCGCACATAGCAACAGCTGCAAGGAAAAGAACCTTCTTCATAATTTTTTTAAGCCTTAAAAAGTTAATATTAACATTAGATTTCCAATTTTTTTCAGAAATCGGCTGCAAAATTACTACTTTTTTTGCATATATCCAAAAAAAAATGTAAATTTGCACGATTTTTTTTAAATAATTATGGAATTTAAAGCATTTCGGACGAAATCTAAGACACTTTTTGTGTTTATTAACGTTTTTATGGCCATTTTGGCGGTCATATTGTTGGTGATCTTGCTGTACGGGTGGCTCAACCTGTACACGGACCATGGTGTGGAAGTGGAAGTGCCTAACGTACGAGGCATGGCGGTAGAGGAAGCCGAGAGTCTGGCCGAGTCGGTCGGCATGGAGCTGAACATCGTCGACTCGGTATATACCACCAAGGTGCCTCGCGGCATCGTGATCGAGCAGACGCCCCCGGCTATGAGTCGTGCGAAACGCCATCGCTATATCTACGTAGTGATCAACGCCAAGTGCAAGCGCCAGATTCCTCTGCCCGATGTGCAGCAGATCAGTTACCGTCAGGCACAGGCCACCCTGGAGGCCATGGGCCTGCGCGTCACCAATATCGTCTATCAGCCCTTTGAACATCGCGACATCGTGATCGGAATGACCTTCAACGGTCGCAAGCTCAACCCGGGCGAGCGCATAGAGGAAGGCAGCAGCATCGTGCTGATCGTGGGTAGCGGCAACCGAGGCGGTACCCATCCCGTCGTAGTGCCCGACCTGCGCGGCAAGACCCTGGAGGAAGCCAAGGCACTGCTGGAGGAGAACGAACTGCAACTGGGTGCGTACGACTTTGACGAGCAACCCACCGAGGACAATATCGGTAAGTTTGTGGTCTTCACGCAATCGCCCCTAAAGGGCTCGGACGCCATCGATGGCGACGAGGTGACCATCATGCTCACCCGCAACCTGAACCATAAGCTTCAGGAGATGGCGGAGACGCGGTCGGCTTCAGCACCCAAGGAGGAGATACTCGAAGTGGAGAACAACGACCAAGACAGCATAGACGATGAGTGGTTCTGACGAGCTGTTTGAGCGCTGGCGCTGCGAGGTGGACAAAGGACAAGCCCAGGTGCGCATCGACAAGTACCTGGCCGAACATATGTCCGACACCTCACGCTCCCGCATCCAGCAGGCTGCGGATAGTGGGCATGTGTGGGTCAACGGCAAGGCCGTCAGCAGCAGCTATAAGGTGAAGCCCCTGGACCTCATCCAGGTGCTGCTGGACCATGAGCCCCACGACACCACCATCCTGCCGGAGAATATCCCGCTCACGATCGTGTATGAAGACGAGGACGTGCTCATCGTCAACAAGCCCGCCGGCATGGTCGTCCATCCCGGTCACGGCAACTACGAGCATACGCTGCTGAATGCGCTGGCGTATTATTTCCAACACGCACCTATCACCCATAACCAATCACCTATCGATATCAACAACCCCGAGATAGGCCTCGTGCATCGTATCGACAAGGACACGAGCGGCCTTCTCTTGATCGCCAAGACGCCCGAAGCCAAGACCCACCTGGGCTGGCAATTCTACGAGCATACGATCGACCGAACTTACAATGCGCTGGTTTGGGGAACGTTTTCTGAGGACTCTGGCACGGTTTTTGGTGCACTGGCTCGTGATAACAGAGACCGCACTATCTATCGCGTGTGGGATCCGGAGGAGAACCCCAATGCCAAGGAGGCCATCACCCACTGGCGTGTGCTGGAGCGCTATCCCTACACCACGCTCGTGGAATGCCGACTGGAGACGGGACGTACCCACCAGATACGCGTCCATATGCGCCATATCGGTCATCCGCTCTTCTCCGACGAGAAATACGGCGGATGCGAGATACTCAAGGGACTCCGTACGCAGAAGTACGCACAGTATATACGCAACTGCTTTGCCCTCTGCCCGCGCCAGGTCCTGCACGCGAAGACAATAGGATTCACGCACCCGCGTACGGGCGAGCGTATGCTGTTTGATAGTGAGTGGCCTCAGGATATGTTGAACCTGATAAACAAGTGGAGAAACTATGAGCCAAATACTCTGGGCTGACGACGAGATTGATCTGCTACAGCCCTACATCATCTATCTGCGCGAGAAGAACTACGACGTGCTGACTGCTACCAACGGCCGGGACGCCATCGACCTATGCCATCAGCACCGGCCGGACATCGTCTTTCTGGACGAGAACATGCCGGGCCTGAACGGACTGGAGACGCTCCAGGAGATCAAGCGCCTGCATCCCGAGATACCCGTCGTGATGATCACCAAGAGCGAGGAGGAGCGCATCATGGAGCAGGCTATCGGCGAGAAGATAGCCGACTACCTCATCAAGCCCGTCA
>DFGU01000087.1:31645-32033 GCA_002371785.1 Bacteroidales bacterium UBA3742 | reverse complement strand
CTGCTGTGCCTGAAGAAGCATATCCACCAGCGCGACATCGTGAGCGAACATACCAACCAGTCGTACCGCGAGGAGTTTCAGGATATCGCCTATCTGATCAATACGGCGCAGACCATAGAAGAGTGGCAGGCCGTAGAGCGTACGCTGACGCGCTGGGAACTGGAGCTGCAGCATATCGACTCCTCCATGCGCGAGATGCTCGACATGCAACGCCAGCAGGCCAACGCCGCCTTTGCTAAGTTCATCCAGCGCCATTACGAGGACTGGTTCTCCTCTAGCGAGCGCCCTATGCTCTCGCCGGACGTCTTCAAGCGCGTGCTGTTCCCCATGCTGGACCGCGGCGAGAAAGTGTTCTTGGTCGTGATCGACAATTTCCGCTACGACCAGT
>DFGU01000087.1:29597-31500 GCA_002371785.1 Bacteroidales bacterium UBA3742 | reverse complement strand
AGTATGCCCGCAATGCCATCTTCTCCGGCCTCATGCCGCTGCAGATCCAGCAGATGTACCCGCAGTTCTGGGTAGAAGAGGAGGACGAGGAGGGCAAGAACCTATGCGAGCGCGACCTGATAGAGACCCAGCTGCAGCGCTACCGCCGCAGCGAGAAATTCACGTACTACAAGGTCAACGAGTCGGATTTCTGCGAGAAGATCACGCGCCAGTTCAAGGGGCTGCAGACGCCGCTCAACGTCGTGGTGCTCAACTTCATAGACATGCTGTCCCACTCGCGTACGGAGAGCAAGATGATGCGTGAACTGGCTAACGACGAGGCGGCCTATCTGAGTCTGACCCGCAGCTGGTTCCGCCACTCGCCTACATACTTCATGCTGCGCCGCATTGCCGAACTGGGTTACCGCATCGTTATCACCACCGACCACGGCACCGTACGCGTACAAAACCCCGTACAGATCATCGGCGACAAGAATACCAATACCAACCTGCGCTATAAAGTTGGTAAGTCGCTCAACTGCCAGTCGAAGAACGTCTTCACTATCGCCGACCCCAAGCGCGTGGGGCTGCCCTGCCCCAACGTGAGCAGCAGCTATATGTTCTGCACGGGCAGCGACTTCTTCGGCTATCCGAACAATTTTAATTACTACGCGCAGTATTACCGCAACACCTTCCAGCACGGAGGTATCTCGCTGGAGGAGATGCTCATACCGCTCATCACGCTCGACCCGAAATAGTAAACGATGGCTCGTCACCGCGCACGACATATTATCCTCTGGATGCTGCTGCTCCTGCTGCTGGCCGCCCTGCTCTGGCTGGGACGGCTGACCGTCTCGCATGGCACACCGCAGCCCGTGGACGACTCGGTGCGGACGCTGCGTGTGCTGACCTACAACACCCAGCGTATGGGTGGGTTTGAGAAGCCGGAGCAGAACCGGGTATTGCAGTATATCCTGCGCACCGATGCCGACATCGTCTGTCTGCAGGAGGTGGAGGTTTATCAGGACAACCAGTACCTGACCCTGGGCGAACTGCGCGACGCTATGCAGGCCTATCCCTACTGCTACTTCGCCTTCTCGGTGCATAACAACCGCCGCCAGTTTGGCAATGCGGTCTTCTCCAAGTACCCCATCCTGGAGCGTGAGAACGTGGACTATGCGTCGCGCTCCAACAGCACGTGCCGTTGCGACATCGTCGTAGAGGACGATACCTTGCGGCTGTTCTGCAACCACCTGGAGTCCTACCGCTTCAATGCCGACTCGCTGCGCGACTCGACGGCCATGGGTAGCTTGCGCCGATTGTATCATATGCTGCCCTCGCTGCGTGGCAAGGGACGCGGTCGTACCGAGCAAGCCCAGGCCGTACGCGACGAGATAGACCGGTCGCCCTACCCCGTGCTGGTGGTGGGTGACTTCAACGACACGCCCGTCTCGGCCTCTTATCGCATCATCGCCGAGGGACTGACCGATGCCTTTCTCAGTACGTCGTGGTTGCGTTGGGGCACCACGTTCCACATGTCGCTGAGCATGGCCGGACGCGACTGGATCGTTCCCTTCCGCATCGACTATATCCTCTGTTCGCCGGAGTTGACGCCCATGAGTTGCACCGTGGATACCGTCCGCTATTCCGACCATTATCCCCTGCAGGCCACGATTGCCCTGCCCGCTAAGCGATGAAGCAGCCCGCTATCATAGTGCCCGAGGGACTAAGCGAGGTGCTGCTCCATGCCTGCTGCGCACCCTGCAGTTCGGCCATCGTGGAGTGGCTCCTGGCGCACGGGATCAAGCCCACTATCTACTATTTCAATCCCAATATCTACCCCAAAGAGGAGTACCTGATCCGCAAGCAGGAGAGCATGCGCCATGCCGAGTCGCTCGGTATCCGCTGGATCGACGGCGACTAC
>DFGU01000087.1:28859-29469 GCA_002371785.1 Bacteroidales bacterium UBA3742 | reverse complement strand
CCGTATGCTTCCGTCATCGCCTGCTGGCCACTGCCCGCATGGCGCAGCAAGAAGGCATCGAGTGGTTTGCCACCACGCTGGCTTCCTCGCGCTGGAAGAGTCTGGAGCAGATAGAGGCGGCCGGACTGTGGGCCGCAGCGCAGGTACCCGGTACGCAGTTCTGGGCACAGAATTGGCGCAAAGGTGGGCTGCAGCAACGCCGCAACGAACTCTTGCGCCAATACGATTTCTACAACCAGCTCTACTGCGGTTGCGAATTCTCGATACAGAAAGCCGATTAACGGTTCTTGTACATCTCGTCGTAGTATTTCTCGTAGTCACCCGAGGTGATATTGTCGAGCCAGTCCTGATGATCCAGGTACCAGCGCACGGTGCGTTCGATACCTTCCTCGAATTGCAGACTCGGTTCCCAGCCCAGTTCACGCTGCAGCTTGCTGCTGTCGATGGCGTAGCGCATATCGTGGCCGGCACGGTCGGTAACGAAGGTGATGAGGTCCAGGTCAGCGCCTTCGGGACGTCCCAGCAGACGATCTACGGTCTTGATGACCGTACGGATGATGTCGATATTCTTCCACTCGTTGAAGCCGCCGATATTATAGGTCTCGGCGAT
>DFGU01000087.1:5453-28672 GCA_002371785.1 Bacteroidales bacterium UBA3742 | reverse complement strand
ATCAGTTTCTCGGGGAACTGATAGGGGCCGTAGTTGTTGGAGCAGTTGGTCACGATGGTCGGCATGCCGAAGGTGTCGTGGAAGGCGCGTACGAAGTGGTCGCTGCTGGCCTTGCTGGCCGAGTAAGGCGAGTGAGGGTTGTACTTGGTCGTCTCGTAGAAGAAGTCACAACCATATGCCAGGTGGTGCTCGGCGGACGAAGCCTTGGTGGTAAACGGCGGTTCGATACCCTCGGGATGGGTCATCTCCAGCGCACCATATACCTCGTCGGTCGAGATATGGTAGAAGCGCTTACCCTCGTAGCGTTCCGGCAGCGATTCCCAGTAGAGCTTGGCGGCCTGGAGCATAGAGAGCGTACCCATGACGTTGGTCTGGGCGAAGGTGAACGGATCCTTAATCGAGCGATCTACGTGGCTCTCAGCAGCCAGGTGGATGACGCCGGTGACCTGCTCTTCCTGCATCAGCTGGTAGATCGTCTGGAAGTCGCAGATATCAGCCCGCACGAAGCGATAGTTCGGACGGTCCTCGATGTCCTTGAGGTTAGCCAGGTTGCCCGCATAGGTCAACTTATCCACGTTGATGATGCGGTAGTCCGGATACTTGTTTACAAACAGGCGCACAACATGGCTCCCGATAAATCCGGCTCCGCCGGTGATGATGATTGATTGCATATATTTTCGCATTTTCTTATTTTCGCATTTTCAAATCTTCAAATCTACAATACATACCTCACTTGCTTAAAGTGGTATATTCGTTGCTTCCCCTCTTCGTCTCGTAGTACGAGTTCGCCGGTGGGTAGTACATCCTCTATGCGTGCCCGGAAGAGGTTCTTGGCTATTGGCTCTTGGCTATTGGCATTCATCGTAGGTTCGGTACTTACCTCGCGTTCTACGTATGGCCAGTAGCCCTCGCGGCGATAGAGGTGGGCGCGGTAGTAGTCCCAAACATCCTCCTCGGTGGCCTTTTGCACCTCGTCGTACAGGCGCTTCATCAGTTCGTCGATGTCCTGCTCCCGTCCCGTGATCTGGCGTAGCGAAATAGGATTCGGCGCATCGGAGCGGAACTCGGTCTGGTTGACGTTCAGTCCGATGCCGGCTATCGCGTACCGCAGTTCGCCGCCTACGATGGCGTTCTCTATCAGTATGCCCGCCAGTTTCTTATCTTTCCAATAGATATCATTCGGCCACTTAATCGTCACCTCATCCCCCGTAACCTGTAATCCATCCCCCGTAACCCGTAACCCGTCACCCGTAACCGCCCTATGCACCGCCACACTTACCGCCACATTCAGGTCAAATAGGCTTTCGACTTTCGACTTTTGACTTTCGACTAATATCGAGCACGTCAGGTTCTTTCCCCGTTCGCTTTCCCATCCGTTGCCGGTCTGTCCGCGGCCTGCGGTCTGGTAGCCCGCGTAGATATAGTCGGGGGCTTGGCCGGTGGCCAGCAGCTGCTTTAGCCGCGTATTGGTACTGTCACACTCGCTCAGATACATATCGACAGCAGGTATTGCTCAATGGCTTTTTGCAGGTCCCGGTTGGATGCCTTGGTATCGCTGATGAGTACGGCAAAGGTCCATATGTCGCCGTTGGGTTGTTCGATATAGCCGGCATAGCTTTTAGCGCCGGTCAGCGTACCGCTCTTGGCATGTACGCGACCTGCCAGCGGTGTATCTTCCAGGAAGTGGGTCAGCGTACCCGATTCGCCGCTCACGGGCAGGCTGCGGAACCAGTCCTCGTGGTAGCGGCTGGTGTACATATGTTCCAGCAGTCGAACCACCATGTGGGCGGTCAGCTGGTTATCCGTTGCCAGTCCGCATCCGTCATATAGTGCGCAGCGGGTCATAGGCATCAGTTGGTTGCGCCAGTAGTTGAACACATGTTGCGCTCCCTGAGCCGCCGTAGCCTGACGGTGGTGGCGTGATGCCAGGTAGCGGGCCGTGCCCTCGGCGTACATATTGTTGCTGTCGAAATTGGTGTCGCGCAGGATATCACGCAGGGGCAAGGAGTAGTGGGTACAGATTAGTTTCAGTCGATCCCGGTCCATGCCCTGCTTCATGATGTAGCCCGGCACGCCGCTCACGCGTCCGCCGGCGGCTTTGATGGTCTGCTCCAGGTCTTGTGCCAACTGCAGGCCCGGGTTGGGCAGATCGCCCTTGACGCAGAACGTATCCCTTTCGGCCGGTATCTCACCCCGCATGTCGCGCACATACACCAGCGGCCTACCGCTCACGTAGGCCAAGTCGCGATTCGATTTTCCGGCCGTCACGCGGCACTGGATCTTGACGTTGTTCGGCGTGGTATAGAGCACCCGGGCCGGCTGTCCTACCGCGCCCGTTTGGAGATAGATATGCAGGATGTTGCTGCGATAGTTGATGCCGTAGATGCCCGGCGCATAGTGGTTGCCGCTGTCTTCGGGCTTCCAGCGCGGGTTGTAGCCCTCGTCGCTGAGTTTGCTCATGTCGGCCATGATGCTGCCCTCGATATGGTAGATGCCCAGTTCGTGGAGCTGGCTGAGCCAGTCTTCCAGGAAGGGGTCACCGTTCTTGAGGTTACCCAGCGTAGGATCCACGTCGCCGATGATATAGAGGTCGCCCCAGAGCGTACTGTCGCTGATGTCGCCCGTGTAGGCCAGGGTGGTCTCGAATTGGAAGTCGGATCCCAGTTCGTTCAGGGCAGCAGCGGTGGTGAGCAGTTTGGTGACCGAAGCCGGTGTCACGGGTTCCGATGCCTTGTACGCGGCTATCTTGCGGTTTTGGGTCATGTTTCTGACCTCCACCGACATCCGTCCGCACGCTATCGACGAGTCGCCCGTCAGCAGCGATATATTAAGCAGTATGATTGCTAATGTATGAAGCACAATAAGCCAAATTTAAAATTTGGCTGCAAAATTACTACAAATATTTGATATATGCAAGATTTTGAGAAAAAAATCTATCTTTCCCGCCTTTGATATCAATATATTTATAAAGAATCCTGCTCATCTTTTATTTCTTCTTCTACCGGTATAGCGATGAAGTCGTTGAGTTGTTTGCGGAGTAGTTTCCAGTTGGGCAGACGTTGGGTCATGAGGGCTTGGAAAGCAGGTCCGTGGTTTTGTACGGCAAGGTGGGTTAACTCGTGCACGACGATATATTCGATACACTCAACAGGTACACGCGCAAGATCGAGATTAAAGACCAGATGCCGCTTGCGTGCGATACAACTGCCCCATTCAGTTTTCATCTGTTTGATGGTCCACTCGACAGGTGCTTCTCCTAACTGCTCACACCATTTATCGACGAGGCCAGTTAAGATTGTTCGCAAGTGTCCGCGATACCATTCCTGAAGTTGCGCACGGCGATTGTCCCGCGTAGATGCAGGGCGGCATTTCATAATGAGTTTGTTGCCTTGCACGTTGATAGAATTAGCGCCAGAGGTGATAGGTTCAACAAGCAGCATATACCTCGTACCAAATAGATAATGACTCTCGCCGGAGATATATTCTCGTTGTGTCTGTCGCGGTTGTTTGAGCACCTGTTCACGATTACGACAGATCCATTGCCATTTCTTTAGCAAGAATGAACGTGCATCGCTTTCAGAGAGAAAGAACGGCATACTAAGGTGTACGCGTGCGTCCGGCGGATAGACCGACAGATGCATGTTACGAATCGGCTTGCGCTCTACTTCAACGGCAATATTTTGGATCGTTATCTCCATCAGAACTCCTCGTTGGCAACGACGATACTCAATATCTCTTCAGGATTAATCTTGCCCGCTTTTTGATGTTCGATAATGGCTTCTGTGATAGCATTAAGCAGCATCAGTTTACGTATATTATTGTTGCGGAAATTAAACTTCGCATTCCGTTTGATAATATCGTAAAGCAAAAGCGTGAAGTCTATATCATGTCCGCAAGCGCCATATAACGCCGCTTTTCCTTCTGTATCCAATCGTGGGTCGGGCATATTGCGTTTACGCAGGTCTTCGACGATACGACGTATCTCAGCAAGGAACTCACGATAAGTGATGGTTGCTTGACGTCGTTCTTCGAGCAAACGGTTCAGCCGTTCCGAGAAACGCCGATATTCTTCTGGGTTCGACTCTTTCTTACGGTTGATGACGCGCCGCACGTTTGCCGCGATTGTCTCTGCCACACCATTCTCTCCGCCCAACACTTTGGTTGTTTCTTCTTTGCCCGAACTGTTTTCTTCACCATCCGTATCTTCGCTGATGAGTTCAAGGAAAGAGAAATCGCTCAGTTCTTCCATCTTGATCGCATCGTGCGCTTCGATATAGTCATCGAGCAACATACGCATTTCCGCATCATAACGCTTGAGGTCGAGGTAATCGCCGCAGCGATGCATAAGCGATATACGGATATCGTCAAAGTTCTTGACCTCGCGCAATATAGCCGCAGCCTGTTCTGCCGTGAATCCGGCTTCTTCCATCTGCATGGAGATTGCACGGAACGTACGTACCAAACGATTGCAAGCATCATAGAACTCATCGCGTTTCTGTGCATTCCGGATGATCTCCGCTTCTTGCTCATCTGCCGGGGTGTTACGCTGATCAAAACCGAAGTAATCGAAGAAATTATCTTCCTTACGCGGTTGTGCAACCGGTTCGGCTAATAGGCGGCAACGCTCCATAGCGGCTTCGAGGTCTTTGCGTCCTTGCACAATACGCGATTCCATAAGTCCTTTGACATCTTCCGCTTCGTAACCGGAGAACGCTCCGTTGGTATAGTCAGCAATAGCACCTTCTATACTCTCGAAGAGCTGTTGGAAGTCGATGATATAGCCGTACTCCTTTTGCTCGGCGATACGGTTCACACGACAGATAGCTTGGAAGAGATTATGGTCTTCCATCTTCTTGTCGATATAAAGATATGTTGCCGTAGGTGCATCAAATCCGGTCAGCAGTTTATCCACCACGATAAGCAACCACATCTTCCCGGGTTCTTTGACGAACTGCCCTTTGACACGCTCTTCGAACTCCTTAACAGGTGTATCGCCGCACATCTGTTTGAGCATTCGTTGCTTGTACTCTTGGTCTGTCTCGGACTCGCCTGTATAAGCTTCATCCAGACCCGGCATCTCCATGTCAAGCGACGAGACAACCGCCACATGTCCTTGGTAACGGATGTTCTGCATGAATAGTTCCCAATACTGGAAAGCATCGCGGATAGATGCAGCAACGAGTATCGCATTTCCCCAGTGTCCACGCAAGCACGGAACAGTAAGGAAGTCGTAATTGATCGACTTGACTATCTGCGTCTTGCGATCGCGGCTGGAATAGATGTTCTGCATCGTTGCCCAGCGTTGCTGTAACTCCTCTTTGGCTTTGGGTGTCAATCCGCGTGTCTGCGTCTCAAACAGTTTGTCGAGCGCACTACTATCCGACAACTCTTGCGCTATGTTACGCGCTTCGTAACGGAGATCCAGAATGACTCCGTCTTCTACCGCTTCATCAAACTTATAGGTATGGATATATGGTCCGAAGTTCTCGTAAGAGTTAAGAATACCTTTCTGCGATTTGAGCAGCGGTGTTCCGGTAAAACCGATCATCATTACCTCCTCACCCATGATAGCTTTCATCGCTTTGTTGAGCAAACCGCCTTGCGTACGGTGACACTCGTCTATGAAGACGAACAGGTTTCCTTTCGCTTTGAATCCTTTAGGCAGATTACGTGCCAGCGCGTCCATGTACTGCGCAAGGTTACGCTCGCCACGAAGGATAATCTCATCCGGCGCTATGTCTTTGTTAGCCGGAGAACCGAACTTATGAATGAGCGTACATATCAGATGATGCTCGGAATGATCAAGGACGTTAAGCAGGTCACTCCCCGAAGTGGCACGATACGGATGTTCTCCGGCATCGATGAAACCATTAGTGATCTGTTTGTCGAGTTCGTCCCGGTCGGTGATGATGACTACGCGAGCGTTGTTCTGCGTCTCTTTGATCCATTGCGCCATCCATACCATTGAGAGCGATTTACCTGAACCCTGTGAGTGCCACACGATACCGCCTTGACGACGTTTGACGCGCTGTTGAACGGCTTTGAGGGCGAAATACTGATTCGGTCGGGCTACCTTTTTGATACCGCCATCGAAGACCGTGAGGTCATGGATGAACTCCAATAACCGCGGCGGTGTCAGCATCTGCATCAACGAACGATATAACTCATTCGGTATCTGGCTTTGTTCAAAATGCGAAGAGAAAGGCGGACACTCGTCCCATAGGTTCTGCGAAGGAGTGGCGATGGCTGCATCGGGATATGCTTGTCCTGTCGGCTCTTTCCATTTAAGCCAGTATTTCTCCGGAGTGAGTGTTGTACCGTAATATAAGCCTTCGCTTGGATTACCGGCTAATAACAACTGCGGTACGGCAAAGAAATGCGGTATCATCTCTTGGTTGCGGATGTTCTGACGAATAGCATCCTTGGCAGAGACGGTTGATTTCTTCAGTTCGAGCACGACGAGTGCGATACCGTTGACGTACAGCACTACATCCGGTCGCAAGTGGTTGATGTCCGGATGAGAACAAGGTACCGAGACTTCCTCGGCTACTTCATAGATGTTATTCTCCGGATGTGCCCAATCAATGAGCCATTTGGTAGTATGCGTGTTCTCTTTGGTGGAAACGGACACACCGTAACGGAGAGCGTTATACACGGTTTTGTTGGCAGAATACAGGTCTTGCTCACGGACACAATGCGCAGCATCCAACAGTTTGTTCAATGCCTCTTTTGCTTGGCGGTCGGTACAATGCTGCTTGTCCTTCAGATAGGATATAAGCGTGTCCCGACGGATAGGTTCGTTATCTTGGTTCTTGAGGAAACCGATATAGGTATAATGGGCATACTGGTCAAGATGTTCGAGCACCTTGAGTTGCACATCCCGTTCGGGATCTACTGGCCGTGTCGCAAAATAGTTATTCATACCAATCGTATTTTACCGGTTAATAGATTTTGCATCATACCGCTTTTGATGGCGATATACTTATCACGCTTCTGCTCTAAAGCTGCTATTTCTGTATCCATATTAGACAACACCGCTGCTATCGCGCTTTGCTCAGCGATGGTTGGAGGAATTGTTATCTCTATTTCTGCCATCACATTGTTCATCAATTTCGGATTTCCCACATATGACACATATGATTTTGAGCACATAGACAAAATACCAGCAACACATTCGTTGGCATATCCTTCCTCGCTTAGCAGAACTCCGCACACATTAGTGCAATAGAACTTTCCCTTTCTAAAATTTACATCCCCTGCATTGGCACCGTCAGTTGTCCATGTTATTGCATTCTCATACAAGAAGCTATCATAATAACCCATAACTCCTTTGTCTGCCGTTTGTGAAGAATATACAGGATATGGCGTAGATGAGTTTTTGAAGTTACTTACCAATGAAGAATTAAGAACATAACCTCTTGTAACTCTAAAAATGTCTTTAATCTTGCACGTCTTCCATTCTCCTTTAAATCCCGCAAGTCGTTCTTTGCCGGTAAGGAGTTGTTGCATAGTTCCTTGTTTGATATGGCGTTTCTTTTCGATTTGTTCAGTTAGTGCGCCAATCAATGTATCAATACTGGACAACGCTCCCGCTATCCGCTCTTGCTCTGCAAGTGTGGGAGGAAGAGGGAGTTCAAATTCAGTAAACGCTTCCTTTGTTATCGTTTTTATAATTCCACCAGGTGCTTTTTCTCGTTCAATGGCAAACTTCTTGCTTAACTGATGTGCAAAATAATTATTTGCCATTGGAATATTATAATGTTGGAATATAGCAAGCGTTCTATCTACATAACTGTCGTATTGCGTAATGGCCACACGCCCAATAGAGCCTTGTAAAGTTACCAAAACTGAGTTCTTAGGAACGAAAACACTATATTCTTGTGCCTTTTTAGAAATGGTCTGTTTTGTCGTTTGATTTAGTCTAAAGTCATCGCCAACATCAGCCACCTGAACAAACGGCATAGCATCAACACCGCCATACCATTCTGGTAATCCATACGGTTGAGGGAAAGAACCACGTCTATATTCAGCTATATCTCCTATCGTCTTCACCTCCCAATCGTGAGGGATGAGACCGAGGTCTGTATGTTTGAAATTCGTTTCGGTCATGTTAATTGGTCACCAGCTTGGTGGCCTTTTTATCTATTATCTGTTTCTTTCAAAATAAATGCCTTCAATGTCTCTTTGTCCGGCAGGGAAAGCATATAGGTAGAGACGAACAAATTATTATCCATTCCCGCTAACGCATATTCTACCATCTTCTCGCCTTTGCGCGTGCAAAGTAATATTCCCACAGGAGGATTGTCTCCCGGATTCATTTCGTTCTCACGGTAATACGACACATATGCATTCAGCTGACTCAAATCGGCATGATTAAACTCGTCGTCTTTGAGTTCGATGATGACATTGCAATGCAGTACGCGGTTGTAGAAAACGAGGTCGGCGAAATAGTATTCATCATCTATGATCATCCGTTTTTGCCGCGCCTCGAAACAGAAACCTTTGCCCATCTCCAACAAGAACTCCTGCAAATGAGTGATGAGCGCATTCTCCAAATCATTTTCCGTGAATGCTTCCGGACGCAAGTCCAAAAACTCAAACGAGAACGGGTCTTTGATGCTTAACACCGGTGTCGCGTTAATCTCTGTCCGTTGCAACAGCAGTTCCGGTTTCTTGCTTATCCCCGCGCGGAAATAAAGGTTGGTAGAAATCTGCCGACGCAGTTCCTTAACGCTCCAACAACATTTGATACACTCCGTCTCGTAGAAGAAACGCGCAAGCGGATCATCTACTGTAAGTATCTCTACAAGATGTGAGAACGAGAGATGGGAAATGAGTTTGTCTGCCGGAGTAATGAATTTATCCGACGGCATCGGAGAAATCTCGGATTTATTCGATTGTGTCGAAGATATTAGCGCTAATTCCTCCGACGGTGTCGGAGAAATTGGAGAAGATTCTCCCGATGCTGTCGGGAATTTTTCCAATAGGTGCGATGCCGTCGCACTTTTTCCTTCAAGGTAGGATTGTATTTGCGGATAGGTCAGATAGAACTTACGGCTATTCGTAAGCAGCGTCTCATTGATACCGCGTTTATTCACTCTCTCGGCCAACCGTTTGAGTAATCGGTCGCCATACTTGGCGCGGTCGCTACCATGCTGTTCGTATTCCACGATATAGAAACCGATCACATAGTTACGCACCGTGGCAAAACGGTTAATAGCCTTGACCGTAGCGGAATAGGCGGAATCGTGCAACTGCGTTACCACATCCGACAAGTGGTCAAACGAGAACTCCTTGTCTTGTTCCCAATTGGCGGGAAGGTTATACTGAACGGCTATTTCTGTTGTTTTCATAGTGCCTTATGTATTTCAAAATCCCATTTGTTTCAGATACTCCTTGACGTTTGCTTCGGCTTCGGCGGCTTGGCGTTCGATGTCGGGAAGCGTGTGGGCATAGCGTTGATGAAGAGCGAGCACTTGCGTTGTCATCTCTTGCGATACACGCGCCATCTCTCCTTCCATCCGCGATTGGATAGTTGCAAGCCACTTTTGCTCTACCACTAAATGACGCACCTCATCTTCCTTGAGCATAGCATACTTGGCAACCACCTCATCCGTCAAGCGTTTAAGCGCAGCTTTAATGTCGGTTTTCAGTTGTTTCTCTTGTTTCTTTGCGTCCTTATAGGGTTTGGTATCTTCGTATCCTTCTTCGCTCTCCAACTCTTCAATCTGTCCTTGTAGTTCTTCCAAGTTCGCTTGTAACTCAAAGAGCCGTGCTTCGTCGGCTGCAAAATACTGATTGACCACCACCGATATCGGCAGCAGGTCACTCTCATAGTCCGCGTATGTCGGGTTCTTCTTCGGCTCGAAGGTAACGGTCTTGGCTTTCTTGTTCACCTTCTGCACGAGACTCACATGCAGGTCGGTATGCCATCCGTCGCGTGAGATGATATAGCAATCATCTTGCAAGGCTTCGCTCCAGTACTCCATGAGCAGTTGGTAAGCGTTATACGGGTCAACGATACAATCGTTCTGTTTGAGCGTCTCCAACAGTTCTGCGCCCCATAGTTCAATCAGTTGCTTGGGTTCGCAACCAGGATTGAGCGACAGCATCTCGTCCCGATGGCTGTCCGCAAAAGCTTTGATGCCTTCCAGATAACGCTCATGCTGGCTACGGAAAGAGGCATCTTGCTCAATCGTTCGCGTGACCTCTTCTTCCGGCACAGCCAGACGGTAATAGTCAGCATCAATCGGTTGGAACAGTTTGTCCTTGAGCGAACCGCAAGCTTCCCACATGTGACCAAGCACTTCTTCCACATCGTACTTAGGCAAACCGCCATGCAGATGGGCATAGATATTCTGCACGATCTCCTTGTCTTCCGGTGCGATATAACGCGGGATATTAAGGTTGAAATCGTTGCGCTCTATCTCCTCATAACTAACCAGACGCGCATAGTGCGGCACATTTTCATGCGCACGCCATGTATCCACGATGCGACGAATGTCTTGCTCACGCAACCTGTTCTTGGCGCCGTCTTTCATGAAACCGTCTTTGGCATCAATCATGTAGATACCTTGCGACGAAGCCGCTTGCGCTTTGTTGATGATGATAAGACACGCAGGGATGCCTGTACCGAAGAAGATATTGCTCGGCAGACCGATGATGCCGGAGATGATATGGCGCTCGATGAGATACCGGCGGATGTCCGCTTCGGTATTACCACGGAAGAGCACGCCGTGTGGAAGGATACATGCCGCCTTGCCGTTCGACTTGAGCGAGCGGACGATATGCAGCAGAAAAGCGTAGTCACCACAGCCGTCCGGCGGCACAGGTGCCAGACCTGTCATATTACCCCAACGCCCGTACGGATCATTCTCGTTGGTCGAAGTCATCCAGCCTTTCTTGGAGAACGGCGGATTGGCAACCACATAGTCGAACTGCATCAGTTGGGTGTCGTTGATCTTATGCTGTGGGTTATTGAGCGTATCGCCTTGGAAAAGTTCCGCATCAGGGATGCCGTGAATGATCATCGACATGCGCGCCATACCGATGGTCGCGTTGTCGAACTCCTGTCCTTCGAGCGACACTTCGCCTTGCGCCTCGGCACGTGCTCTCAGCAGCAACGAACCCGAACCGCATGTAGGGTCATAGATCGTGATATGCTCGCTTGTATCTTCGGTGATTCCCACCACTTTTGCCATCACACGGCTCACCTCGGCAGGGGTGTAGAATTGCCCCTTGCTCTTGCCCGATTGGGAAGCAAAGTTACGCATCAGGTACTCATACGCGTCACCTATCAGGTCATCGTCTGCAGCACGGTTGTTGGAGAAATCCAGGTTCTTGTTCTCAAATACGGCAATCAGGCGGCTCAGCGTCTCGATCTTGTCTTTGTCCTTTCCCAGTTTCTGGTCATCATCGAAATCGGCATTGGTGATGACACCTTGCAAGTTGTTCGCGTCCGCCAGTTTGCGGATGATCGTATTCATCGCATCGCCGATACCGGGTTTGTTCTTCAGCTTCACCATGTCGGCAAAACTGCAACCCTCCGGCAGATTGATCATCGACGACGGGTCTTTCGCCTTGTCGGAGATATACTTGATAAAGAGGATGACGAGCACGTAGTCCTTGTACTGACTCGCATCCATACTGCCCCGCAGCACATCGCAACTCGCCCAAAGGAGGCTGTATAATTGTGATTTTTTGATTGCCATATCGTGGTGTTAGTTTTTATCGTTTGTTTGCGTTTGCACGCTTTCAGCCTGCAAAGTTACTACTTTTTTTTGGTATATACAAAAAAATCCTTCAAAATTTGCAGTTGTGCATTTTTTTTCGTACCTTCGACCAACTACCCTAAAGGGGCCCTTCGAAGGAACGTTCGCACAGTTGTGCAAACGCCAATCTTTTACCGCAAAAACTAAAACTATGCAAGCATGTTTTATTTTTTGTGCCAAAATCTTGTACATTTCAAATATTTGTTGTACCTTTGCAGCATGATTCGACTTTTAGCTGATTATCGTTTTTCTGACCGCTTGCGCTACGAGGCGCATAGGCTGGTGTATATGCCTGAGGATGAGGAGCCGCTGGAGATACGCGGCTTCCTGGGGGCGGCGATTATGGCGGCGCTGATTGTGGATACCGACGAGGGTGATGCCCGCGGTGTGGCCATGGATACACCCGCCCAGCGGGATGCACTGATCGCGCGTTATGAGCAGGAAGTAAGGCGCGACAACGGCGGCTTGCTCCGTACCGAAGTGGAGGCCTTCTGCGAGGCGCATCTGGTATTGGCCTCTGATCAGCAAATGTTGCTGCGTATCTGCCGCAACGATCGATTGCTGGATCTGGCGGTAGGGCTGACGGTAGAGTATATGCAGCGCCTCGTGCGCGAGCAAGTATGCGAGCATATCTACGATTTTGTGCCCTGGACGACACCCTTTGCACAATGGCTCTTCAGCGCCGGCCATGCGGAGACGCGGCGCCAAGAACTGCTGTCGATCGACTGGATGGATTCGGTCAAGGTGTTCGAACTGAATCAGAAACTCTCCAACGACAAACGACTAACGACCAACGACCCCTCTCCCACATTTGTCTTCGATGGCCTCAGCGCCGAGCAGGTGCTCTGTGGATACTGGGAATGGCTATGGGGTGGATTCCAAGCGGATGCGAAACTCTATCCTGACGAGAAAGTGCGCTTGGCTCAGTATAAGCAAATGATTCTGGACAACGAAATCAACTACGACTTCCTCAAGCCCGAAATGAAGCATTTCTCGGCGGAGGCACACAATTTATTCCGCGCTTGGATGACCAAGTGGCAGGAGTTTGTGCAGGCGAAACTGCAACCTGTAGCAGCTATGCCGACCCGCAAAAATCCGCAGCAGGAACTGTTCCTTGATACTACCCTGCCTATTCCGCCGGAGAATGACTATACTGCCGTGCGCGAGTATATCCTGGAGCGATGCAAGTACGATCCGGAGTTTAAAAAGTACTATAAAATTCATAAAACGAAAATTTGTGATCAATTGACATTTATGTTCGGTTGGGCAGTGGACTATAACTCGCTGTACCACAGCCTAAATCGCAAACTTAAATTTCCTCCAAAACCTCACTTGAAATAATCAGAAAATGGACGTCAATGGACGTCCATTTTTAGTATGTGTCCTTTTTTTTGGTCAGTTTTTGCAGTAACTTTGCACTCGATTTCGAAAAATTCACGTCGCGCAAGCGACCATGTTTAACCGTTTAACTATTTAACACCTTAACGTTATGAATGAAATTCAGAACCTAAATCTGGAGGGACAGGAAGACCTCCGCATCGTGAGTCACCTCGACATGCAAAAACTTCCTGAGAGTTTGCAACAGATGCTATCGCTGGCCTCGACGCCCGAGGAGCAGGACATCCTGCTCATGGCCACCCTCGCGGCCGCAAGCGCGTGCGTACCTAATTTGTACTTTACGTACGGCCCGACCGGCAAGAAGTACTACGCCAACCTCCAGTGCTTCATCCTGGCGGCTGCGGCGAGCGGCAAGGGTATCGCCGGTCAGGCGCTCGAGATGGTGCGCGTCCTGGACGAGCAGTACCCCATGCTTATCTCGGGCGACAGCACGCTGCCTGCTTGGTACAAAGCCCTGGCCTCGCAGAACGGCTGCGGCTATATGCACGAGTCCGAAGGTTCGGTCATTACGGACATCTGGAAGTCGAGCGCCGCTAACTACAACACCGCCCTGCGCAAAGCCGCCGAGCACGAACCCATCTCCCGCAACCGCTGCAACGGCTCGTCCGAGATCCAGAGTCCGCGCCTCAGTATGCTCCTGACCGGTACGTTCAATCAGTACCGCGCCCTGGTGCCCTCGGTGGAGAATGGCTATTTCAGCCGTCTGCTGACGGTCGTCATCCGCGGTACCAATCCGTTCGACAAGCGCTATGTGAGTTCCAAGGGTGGGCAGAGCGCCGTGCCTCGCATAGTCGGACAGCGCCTCCTGCGAACCTACGAGACGCTGATGAACGCCGGCGAAAGAGAGTGGAGTCTCACCGATGCCCAGAAGGAACGCCTCGGCGAACACCTGCAGACGGAGTACGCTACGCTCATCTCGCTCCTTGGCGAAAACTTCCACTCGGCGGTAATAAGGATGGCGGTACAGATAGAAAGGATAGCGATGATACTGACGGCGATGCGGGGAGACTCCGCGCTGTCACGCGGAGCAGGAAACGAACTAAGACCGGCATCAAATGCCGGGATAATAGACAAAGGAATCCGTCTCCAAGACGACACAACGGACGAAAGAGATGATAAAGATCGCCCATATATGGTCGATACTATTTATTGTAGCGACCAGGATTATGAGGCGGCGGAGATGATAGGGAATAAGCTATTGCTGCATATGGCAGCGGCGTACAGGATGATAGACGGGGATGCGCAGGATGTGGTGCCGGAGATTAAGCCGATAGACCAGAGGAAGGTGCTGTTTGAGCAGTTGAAAGAGGAATACGAGCATCAGGATCTAATAAAAGAAGCAAAATTGCAAGGCATCTCTGCAAGGACTGCCTTTCGCTGGAATGAAAAATGGCAACAAGAAGGGCTAATTATAAAGGTAAAGCATGGGCTTTATAAAAAAGCAGGATGACAATTTGACAATATGGCAATTTGATGACAATATGCAAGCGTCAATAGATCAGGCGAATATGTGCGAAATTGTCAAATTGCCATATTGTCACGACAAAAATAACGACGACGCTGACTCGTCGTCAAGGGGACGTACTGAAAAAGGGCTGTGGTTAGGGTGTGATTAGGGTGACATTAGGACTAAAGTCTAGGATTACCCGGACTTAACCCGGACTTAACCCGGACTGGCCCCTGATAGGACCCTAAGACAAGGAAGGACAAAACCGGCATAAAATGCCGGGACAATTAACAAAATAATATTAACCAATCCGCCATGCATAGGCGGATACCAAAAAGAAAAAATTATGGCTAGAGTAACATTTATAGATTTGATAGATACGGTGCGAGGAGCACTGGATAGTGAAAAAGAAGGGCAGCAGAATCGGGCGCGTTTGGTTTGCAAATGGCATGACTGGGGTGAGAAATGGCACGACAAGGATGGAAGTAAGGTGCACTTGGTATATGTGTATCATTTCCACGAAGGTCCGTGGTCCGATGGCGCAACCCGCAACCGCGAGATGATTAAGGCAGCGCAGCGCATGGCGCATGATATAGAGCGCATATATTATCATCCGGAGGAGTTTACAGAGGAAGATATCGCCCAGGCACGTATCTGGCAAGAGAAGTACGCGGAGTATCGCGCCGGTTTCCCCGCCGACAGCAAGCAGCACAAGCACTTCTACGGATGGATGTTTTCCGAGATCTATCGATGTATGCGAGAAGAGCGATTCGGGGCCCCCGAGGAATGCTAACGCAGTGATATTCCTTGGGGAAAGGAGGAAGTGCGGCATAGCACTAATTTGGTGGTGTACTGCTGGCGAGTTTTATTTTGGTTCTGCACACCAAGCATTTCTAAAATCTCTTGAGCTGTGCGCGGTGTCTCATCACAGAACTCTAACACTTTTCGCTGCTTTGCAGTCAAGCGCACTTGGTTACTTTTGGGCTCCACTTGGTTACTTTTTGGGGCCGCTTGGTTACTTTTTGGGACCGCTTGGTTACTTTTGGACTCAAGGTCTGACACTTTTTCGTCCGAGTCTGACACTTTTTGAGGTTGCTCTGTTACTTTTTCCTGCCGATGGAATTCCATATCTCCAGACGGTCGCGGAAAAGCATAACCTGCACACTCGCATTGCTGTATTGTACTTGTACTGTTGCATAAAAAAAAGCACTCGCTTAGGAGTGCTCTGCATGGATACATGCTTTGTTATGAGATGGCGATTTGGCGAGTGGTCTTGCCTTCTTCGCGTTTGATCTTCGGCAACTCAATCGTCAAGATACCATCTTCGACCTTAGCGGCGATCTTTGCCTCGTCCACATTGTCCGGCAAGGTGTACTTCTGCTCGAAGTTCGTGTAAGCAAACTCGCGTCTCAGATAGTGCTCGTGTTTGTCTTCTTCCTTGTGCTCGAACTTGTTCTCGATGGCAACGCACAAGTTGTGGTCTTCATCGACGTGTACTCGGCAGTACTCTTTCTTAACACCCGGAGCAGCCAGTTCAACGGTGTAACTGTTAGCGGTCTCTTTGACGTTTACCGAAGGTGCCACATTGCTGGCCGTGTTCAGAATGTCATTGTTCAAAAACTCGTCGAATACGGTGGGGAACCATCCGTTTGTCGGCAGCCAACTGTTTCTACGATAGATTGCAGGTTTCATAATTTAATCCTCCAAATTAAGTTAAACATCGTTTAACGTAGCTTGCGTAGTTTACGTTGTTGGCGTAGTATGCGTAATTGCGTTTTCACCCTAAAAGAAGCAAATTATGTGCCAAGCCCCAAATCCCTGCCAATATGTCCATCTTTCGTGCCAAATTGTCCACTCTCTGCCAATTTGTCCATATCCTATACGTTTATTTATTCCATGTAAACGGTAAGAACCGACCGGTACGTTTGCAATAGGCGTCGTATTCTTCGCCAAAATCGCGTAGAAGGCGTTTCTCTTCACTCCGCACTTGCACAATCATTATAGCCACGAATATGAGCCATACGAGCAAGGATTGCCATGTCCATAGCCACACGATGAAACCGGATAGATACAGGAATGTACCGGTGAGCATCGGATTGCGGTTCAGCCGATACGGACCATCGGTCATCAGGTGTTGCGTACGTGGACCTATCTCATGGTCGAACGCATCCATGGGGTTCCCTTTGCCCTGACGTTTCATATAGACGATAGTCCAAACACTAAGCGTCAAACCGCCCATTATCAGCATGCCGGTTATTGCGGCACGATATGCACCGATATGCGCTAATGCCGGCATACCTGATGCCAACCACATAATCGTCGGCAGTAACGCAACGAATAGCACTCCGCCCAATACGTAGCCGATTATCTCACGAAATGTTTTCATGGTTCTTAATTTTTCAAATCCGTCTGCAAAATTACAAATAATAATTGACGTACGCAAGCATTCACAGCAAATAAATTTGCATATATCGAAATTTTGTTGTACCTTTGCACTGAAATTGAAAATATGTTTTACTACACAACGATCAACTACCATGAGAAAGATCTCTACGCTTCTTGTAGCTATGATGCTCTGCATGCCGATGATGCTCAGTGCCATCCGGGTGCACACGATCGGCGACTCCACGATGGCCGAGTATGATGAGAACACCACCGACAAGCGCGGCTGGGGCATGTACCTCGGTTCGTTCTTCGATCCGGCCTATGTGACAGTTAACAACCGCGGTAAATCTGGTGCAGACACGCGCGCTTTCTACACCGGTGCCGCCTATTGGGCTTCGCTCAAGACCCAGATGCAGGCCGGAGACTACCTGCTGATTCAGTTTGCGCATAACGATGAAGGCACTGTTACCTACGGTATGGACAACCTGGAGTATGCCGCTTTTTGTCAGGCGCACGGGTTGCCAGCTCCTACGGATGCGCGTGGTACGAATCCGCAGACAACCTACCGCGACATGCTGCGTGCGTTTATCAATGAGGCGCGTGAGATGGGTGTGACCCCTGTGCTGGTGGGACCTATCTGCCGTGCTTATTTCCAGGGTAACGATATCAAGCGTAACGGCAAGCATGACCTGGGCGATAAGTTCAGCAAGATTGAGAACGACGTACTCTATGAGAATCAATCGCTGCCTGCAGGTGACTCTACGATGAGCTACGTGAAGGCTATGAAGGTGGTGGCCGCGGAGAAGGACGTTCCCTTTATCGACCTGACGGAAGCTACGCGTCAGCTCTACCTGTCCTATGGTGAGACGCAGTGCCTGAGTCTGCTCTTCTGCGAGGGCGACAAGACGCATACCAATGCGATGGGCGGTAACCTGGTGGCCCGTTCGGCGGCACAGTTGCTTAAGAACGCCGGCATACTGGCCGAGTATATCAATATCCCGACCGACATCACGGCTAATCCCGGCACGATAGAGATTGGCGAGACCTACTGCGGCGTAGCGCAGAACAAGGAGTTTCTGCTGACCGGCTACGGTCTGGAGCCTGCAAGCGGAACGGTGGCGCTACGTGCTACGGGCAACCTGCAGATCTCGCTCGACAAGACCAACTACGCCGAGACGGCCCAAGCTACCTATAACGGCGGATCGATGTTCCAGAAGGTATATGTACGTGCCAACTACACCGCCGGTGGCGAACAGCGGGATACCATTTATGCGACGTCCGGCGAGCATGTAATAGCCGTCCCGGTATGTGCGACAGCTATCTCGTTGGAGGGCGGTGCAGCGGTGAGCGCTACGTGGGCTATCGATGCGAAGCCGGTGCCGGAGCCGGTAGTGACGGGACCGATCAGCGCCGCCCTGACGATGAGCAACATGATGGCGGCGGATACCAAGTCGGACTTCACCGACGGCGACCAGACGGGTATCACCATGGTACGTTTCCATAACTCGGATGCTACGGGTGCCAAAGTGGCATGGCCGGCCGGTGAGATTGATGAGAATGCCAGTCGCTATCTGGACTTTGCCGTGACAGCACCGGAGGCTATGGACGTGCGTATCACGGGCATCAGCATGGATCTGGCAGCACATAGTACGTCCACAATGTGTTATCATGTCAATACCGGTTTTGGCGAGGGCTTTACGGATGTGCAGACCATTGACGAGAAGGTCAATATGACCAACCTGACGATCCAACATCTATCGCTCACGCCTACGCTGACCATCCCGGCAGGCGAGACGCTGCACGTACGTATCCTGCCTTGGCACAATCTGGGAGAAGCCAAGAGCGGCAAGTATATATGCGTGAAGAATGTGGTCATCTCCGGCCAGGCCTTTGAGGCGCAGCCGGTTGAAGGAGTGGAGTATATACAACAACCGACCGTCGGTTCGCAGAAAATCATGCGTGACGGTCAGTTGCTAATCCTTCGCGACGGCAAGATCTATAATGCCGTGGGCCAAGAACTGAAGTAAGCGATCAGGCCAGTTGGCTCTGAACTACCTGCGCTACCATTTTGCCATCGGCATTTGGTAGCGCTGCTTTTATGGCCTTGACGAAGAGACCCATATTGCGTTTCTCCGCCTCCCAGCCGTTGGCCTCACGGGCTTGCCGGAAAGCGCGAACGATATCCTCCTCCGAAGCGGCTTGGGGCAGGAAGGTCTCCAGCACGTCGATCTGTGCCTGCTCGGCGTCGGCCAGTTCCTTACGGCCGGCAGCCAGGTACTGCTCCACGGACTCCTGACGCTGCTTGACCATCTTCTTCAGAATCTGTATCTCGTCGGCTTCGGTCATCTCCTTGCCGGCATTGTCCTTGCTGGTCTGCCAGGTGAGGAAGGCGCTCTTGATGGCGCGCAGACTCTCGGTACGTACGGTATCATGGTTTTTCATTGCCTCCATGATCAAGGCATTGATTTCGTTTTTCATATTGATAGTGCAATTTATTACTCGACACCCAGTTTCTCGGCCAACTTGCGACCAACGGTGCGGCCGCCGGGAAAATTATTTGGTGTATTTGTTGCGATGGATCGGGCAACCGATGTGCAACTGGGCAGTCAGGTAGAAACCTTGCGGAACGATCGCCTTGTTGCCCATATGCGGGTGACGATACTCGCACTTGATTTCCAGCGGCAAGTAGGCCGAACCGGTGAACATAAAGCCCAGACCGCCGAACGAACCCAGGAAGAAGTTATCCTGCGGGATGCTCGGGTCGGTATAGTAATCCGTTTTGATACGGTTCCATAGGCGCGTAACGTCCACCGATACACCGCCGTACAGCTCGGCTGCACAGTGCTTGCTGAGCGGGATATAGAACTTGATAGCCGGACGGTAGGCAAACCACATCTCCTTGGCGGTAGCCTCGATGATACCCGAGTTGTGGTTGTCGGTCTCGTTGGCACCACCGCGCATGAAGCGGGTCAACTGGACGCTGTCGTTGGTGGTGCAGGTGTTGTTGACACCAAACTCGAAGTTGAGCCACTGCATACCAAACCATTTGGAACGCCACTCCAGCAATCCAAGGCCGATGATGTGACGCTTGCCCAGATACTCGGTTACGGGGTAGTTGTTCGGATTGTTGGGCATGATGAAGAAGGTAGAGTAGCTGGCGCTCACGATGTCCAGATAGCTCTTACCGGAATGGTTGTAGAAGCGCTTATAGCCCGGCAATTTGGCGTTGGCGTTGGCTTCGGCGTTGGCGGGTTGACCTTCGGCCGGCGCAGCCGCCTCTTGTGCCTGGATAGCGGTAAGACTCATAACGAGAATGAAAAGTGTGAAAATACGTTTCATACTTTGATTTTTTAGTTGGGTTAATATAATTTTGGGTTGTTATCGTTCGATTTCCGGCGCAAAGTTACGAAAAATATTTGACGTGCACAAAAAAAACACGCAAAATTTTGCATATATGGAATTTTTTTTGTAATTTTGCAGCCAAATTAAATATCCATATTTAAAATCTATTACAATTATGAACAATTTTTTGAAATATCTGGGCGTGATTATCGTGCTGCTCGGTGTTGCTTGCCTCGGTGCGTATGAGGCTTATCCTTCCAACATGTTGCTGCTTGGTTCCCTGGTGCTGGAGTTTGTAGGTATTCTTACCTTTATCCTGATCAACCGCTTTGTTGATTGATGAGCGACCATACGGATAACGTCAAATATCACCTGACCGGCATGTACCAGGACTGGTTCCTGGACTATGCTTCGTATGTCATTCTGGAACGAGCTGTGCCCGCTATCGAAGACGGACTCAAGCCCGTTCAGCGTCGTATATTGCACGCCATGAAGTGCGTGGACGACGGCAAGATGAACAAGGTGGCCAACATTGTCGGTCAGACCATGCAGTATCACCCCCACGGCGATGCCTCTATCGGCGATGCGCTGGTGCAGTTGGGACAGAAAGACCTGCTGATCGATTGCCAGGGTAACTGGGGCAATATCCTGACCGGCGATGGTGCCGCTGCTCCCCGTTATATCGAGGCTCGGTTGTCGAAGTTCGCCCTGGAGACGGTATTCAACCCCAAGACTACGGAGTGGATGCTGTCGTACGACGGTCGTAAGAAAGAACCTATCCACTTGCCGATCAAATTCCCCCTGCTGCTCGCACAGGGCGTAGAGGGTATTGCCGTCGGATTGAACTCCAAGATACTGCCGCATAACTTCAACGAGATATGCGATGCCGCCTTGGCTTATCTGCGTCAGGAAGAGTTTACCCTCTATCCCGACTTCCCCACGGGCGGCGAGATAGACGTAGCGCGATACAACGACGGCGAACGTGGCGGACAGATCAAGATCCGTGCTAAGATCCAGAAGGCTGACGACAACCGCACACTCATCATCACCGAAATCCCGTACGGTACCACCACCGGCAAAATTATCGAGACCATCCTGCGTGCCAATCAGAAGGGCAAGATCAAGATTCGCAAGGTAGACGACTTTACGGCCGAGGAGGCACGCATCGTCGTGCAACTGGCGCCGGGATCGTCCAGCGACAAAGCTATCGATGCGCTGTATGCCTTCACGGATTGCGAGGTGAATATCTCGCCCAACTGCTGCGTAGTGGAAGATAAGAAGCCGATCTTCACCACGGTGAGCGACCTGCTCCGTAAGTCGGTGGACAACACCAAGGCATTGCTCAAGTGGGAACTGGAGATCGAGAAAGCCGAACTGGAGGAGAAATACTTCTATACTTCGCTGGAGAAGATCTTCATCGAGAACCGTATCTACAAGGAGTCCGGCTATGAGAATGCGCCCGACAAGGAGCACTTGATTCAGTTTGTGGACAAGGCTTTGGAGCCCTGGAAACCCAAGCTCATCCGCGAGGTGCGTACCGAGGATATCGAGCGACTCTTTGAGATCCGCATGATCCGCATCACCAAGTTCGACTCCAAGAAGGCGGACGAACTGATGAAGGAACTGGCAAAACAGATCAAGGAGTGCCAGAAGAATCTCAACCACCTCACCGACTACACCATCACCTGGTTCAGTCACCTCAAGGAGAAATACGGTGCCCGTTATCCGCGCCGCACCGAGGTGCGCAACTTCGGCGCGATCAACGTAGCCGCCGTGGTGGAGAACAACGAGAAGTTGTATATCAACCGCGAGGAAGGCTTCATCGGAACGGGACTCAAGAAAGACGAGTTCCTCTGCAACTGCTCCGACCTGGACGACATCATCGTCTTCCACAAAGACGGTAAGTACAAGGTGGTTCGTGTGGCCGAGAAGCTCTTTATCGGCACGGATATCCTGCATATCGATATCTTCAAGAAGAAGGACGAACGTACCGTCTATAACGTCGTCTATCGCGACGGACGAGGCGGTATATACTATATGAAGCGCTTCAACGTGACGGGCGTGACCCGCGACAAGGAGTACGACCTGACGCAAGGCAAACCCGGTTCGCGCGTAGTCTATTTCACCGCCAATCCCAACGGCGAGGCTGAGGTGATCCGCGTCGCCCTGAAGCCGGCGCTTCATCTGAAGAAACTGGAGGTACTCAAGGACCTGTCCGAACTGGCTATCAAGTCGCGTACCGCACGCGGCAACGTGCTGACCAAGTACGACGTCAAGTCGATTACCCTCAAACAGAAAGGCCACTCTACGCTGGGCGGCCGCAAGGTGTGGTTCGACCCCGACGTGCTGCGCGTCAACTACGACGGACAGGGTAACTATCTGGGCGAGTTCTGGGACGAAGATCGCATCCTGGTGCTCACCACCTCGGGCGACTACTATACTACGGGCTTCGACCTCACCGCCCATTTCGACCAGAATATCCTGCGCATCGAGAAATACGACGCCGAGAAAGTATGGTCGCTGGCGATGTGGAATTCCGAACTGGGCTACTACTACGGCAAGCGTTTCCGCTTCGACAGTTCCGACAAGCCGCAGTCGATGCTCGGCGAGGGCGAGGAGTCGCGTATCGTGCTCCTGAGCGACCGTGAGGAAGCGCTCTTCCGCATCCTCTTCCGCGACGAGGCACGCGAACCCCTGGAGATACTCATGTCGGACTTTATCGACGAGAAATCGCCGAAGGCCAAGGGCAAACGCTTCACTACCTATGAGGTGGCATCCATCGAGGATATCACCCCCGAGCCGGAACCCGAACCCGAAGAGCCGGAGGACAATGATGCGACAGAGTCGCCGAATGATGAAATGATCGCGGCGGAGCC
>DFGU01000087.1:469-5346 GCA_002371785.1 Bacteroidales bacterium UBA3742 | reverse complement strand
GTCGGTGGCGTCAAGCTGACCATCACCAACGAGGTGCCCGACGACTCCAAACCCGAAGCAGAACAGTTGACCCTGTTCTGATAACCCAACAAAATACGAATTTTAGACTTCATTATGAATAAGATTATTAGCAAACGTTTCTTCTCGGAGAATGTCGCCGAGATGGTAGTGGAAGCACCGCTCATTGCGCGCAGCCGTCGTGCCGGTCACTTTGTGATCATCCGCGTAGATGCCCATTCGGAGCGCGTGCCGCTGACTATCGCCGCTGCCGATACCGAAAAAGGTACCATCACCCTGGTGGTGCAGCAGGTAGGTGCTTCGACGCATAAAATGCTGGCGATGCAGCCCGGCGAGTGTTTGCATGACGTGGTAGGTCCGCTGGGCCGCGCTACGCGTATAGAGAACTACGGAACGGTGGTGTGTGCCTGCGGAGGCGTAGGTGCTGCGCCGATGCTGCCTATTGCCGAGGCACTCAAGCGTGCCGGCAACCGTGTTATTACTGTACTGGCAGCCCGCAACAAAGACCTGCTTATCCTCCAAGACGAACTCGCTCAATGGTCCGACGAAGTGATCATCATGACCGATGACGGCTCGGCCGGACAGCAGGGTGTAGTGACCGTGGGCGTAGAGCAAGTGATCCAGCGCGAGACCGTCAACAAGTGTATCACTATCGGTCCGGCGATCATGATGAAGTTTGTGGCACTGACCACCCAAAAATACAATATTCCGACCGAGGCCAGCCTGAACACCATCATGGTGGACGGTACGGGTATGTGCGGCGCATGCCGCGTGACCGTAGGCGGTAAGACCAAGTTTGTCTGCGTGGACGGTCCGGAGTTTGATGCCCATGAGGTGGACTGGACCGAGATGCTCAGCCGCATGAAAGCCTTCAAGGCCGAAGAGATGGAAGCCTTACAGGCTTATAATGAGCGCTCGCACAGCGAGCTCAATGATGAAATGAGCGCGGCTAAGCCGCTCAATGATGCATCATTAAGCACCAAAGGTGCGTCACCATTTAGCGAAGCGGCTCAATCCATCATTCCTTTTGAGGGCAAACCGAAGGACCGCGTAGCTATCCCGCGCGTCAAGATGCCGGAACTCCGTCCGGAGGTGCGCGTGAAGAGTTTGCACGAGGAGGTCAACCAAGGTTTGACGTTCGAGCAGGCTATCACGGAGAGCCATCGTTGCCTCAACTGCAAGAACCCGACCTGCGTGGAGGGTTGCCCCGTGAATATCAATATCCCCGGCTTTATCAAGCAACTGGAGACAGGCAACATATTAGGCGCTGCCGGCGTCATCGCTCAGAGCAGCACCCTGCCTGCCGTTTGCGGACGTGTATGCCCGCAGGAGAAGCAATGCGAGAGTCGCTGTATCCATCATAAGATGGGACACGAACCCGTAGCCATCGGCTACCTGGAGCGTTTTGTGGCCGACTATGCCAATAGTCTAACAGCCGAAGGCGGTCAAACAGCGCAGCCTCAAATTTCAAATCTCAAATCTCAAATTTCAAATACCGCAATGAAAATTGCGGTGGTGGGTTCCGGTCCTTCCGGTCTGGCGTTTGCAGGCGATATGGCTAAGTTCGGCTACGAGGTGCATGTCTTCGAGGCGCTGCATGAGATAGGCGGCGTACTCAAGTACGGTATCCCCGAGTTCCGTCTCCCGAATCGTATTGTGGACATCGAGATAGACGGTCTGCGCCGGCTGGGCGTACAGTTCCATACGGATATCATTATCGGTAAGACCGTGACAGTGGATCAACTCCGCGAACAAGGCTTCCAGGGGATCTTTGTAGGTTCAGGAGCCGGTCTGCCGCGATTCATGAACATACCGGGCGAGAACCTCATCGGCGTGATGTCTGCCAACGAATACCTCACCCGCGTCAACCTCATGGACGCTTCCAACCCCGCTACCGACACACCTGTCTTATACGGCAAGAACGTAGCGATCATCGGAGGAGGTAACACCTCTATGGACGCTGTCCGTACCGCCAAACGTCTCGGCGCAGAGCGTGCGATGATTATCTACCGGCGTTCGGAAGAGGAGATGCCGGCACGTATCGAAGAGGTACATCACGCCAAACAGGAAGGCATCGAGTTCATGACCCTTCATAATCCGATTGAGTACCATGCTGACGAGAACGGTCGCGTTTGCGAAGCCGTGCTGCAAGTGATGGAGCTCGGCGAACCTGACGAATCAGGTCGTCGTAGTCCGGTGCCGGTGGAAGGCAAGACCGTCACTATCCCCGTCGATCTCGTCATCGTCGCCGTAGGTGTATCGCCCAACCCGCTCATCCCGTCAACGGTTAGCGGACTGGAGATCAGCCGCAAGGGTACGATTGTGGTGAATGAAGACATGCAGTCGGCAATCCCGACCCTGTATGCCGGAGGTGATATCGTGCGCGGAGGTGCTACGGTAATCCTGGCTATGGCCGACGGACGTCATGCTGCCGCCGCGATGCACCGGTATTTAGAAGCGAAGAAATAATAGTAAGACATACCATAATAACACTTGAAAAAATTCCTTATGTTGGAAACTTCACTGTCTAAAATGAAAGAATGGGAGCGGGTAGTCACTGATATCGATCAGCGTGAGTTGGTCGTGCTGCGCGACGTAACCCGCATGCCTGTAGAGCGAGGTGATTTTATCTCGCAGAACATGGTCGTTATTATCAGTCTGAGTGGCCAGGTGAGCCTCTTGTATGATATGCAGACCTTCGTCTTCAACCCCTGGAACGTGGCTGTCGTCTGCCCCAACCATATGGTGGCGCCTATCGATGTAAGCACCGACTACAACGCCATTCTCATGGTCATTTCGCCGGCTTTCTACGAGGAGATGCGTCGCCGTACCCTCTCGCACGACTACATTAAGTTCCATTCTAATCCGCAGTTCACGCTGACGGCCGAGCAGGCCCAGAGCCTCATCAAGATTGTGGATGTCATCGAGATGATTAGCCATGCCGATGAGGCCAAGATGCCGCATCGCCACGAGTTGCTTACCTATATGTTCGACGTCTTCTTTGAGACTATGTCGATGTATCTGGCGAAGGATGATGCCTCGTCCGTATCGCTCAATAAGAACGAGATCCTCTTCAGTTCGTTCTGCGAACTGCTGGCCAAGAACTACCGCGAGCATAAGACCATGACGTGGTATGCCGAGCAGCTCCACCTGACGCCTAAGTACTTCTCGTCGCAGATCATGCGTATCATTGGCAAGAGTGCGTCGGATTGGATCCAGGAGTGGCTCCTCATCCGTGCCAAGCAGTTGCTCGACACGCGTTGGGATATGAATATCCAGGAGATCAGCCAGTCGCTCGGCTTCGAGGAACAGGCGTCGTTTACGCGTTTCTTCCGTCGTGGTGCCGGTATGTCGCCTCGCCAATGGCGTGAGCGAGATACTGCTGCTCGGGCTGCCCGGGGGTAGGAATCAGTTCCGCACGGTCCAGCACGCCCAGCGTGTGCAGATCCATGATAGTAGAATAGCCCGAACGGGCAATGATATGATGTGCGTGGAGCAAGGCTCCGCGCATTTCTTTGTCCGTAAGTTGGGGTACGATAGTAATATGTCCGCGCCGTAGCGTGGTACGGGGACGACCTACCAGTCCCTGCACGATCAGCACCTCCTGTTCGCTGTTCTGATAGCGTTGCTTGATCTGCTGCTCCAGCATCGTGCGCTGCGGCTCCAGGCCGCTCAGTACGGCGACCACGTCCGCCCGGTAACGCCCATCCTCTTCCGTCATGCCCTCAAAGCGGCTTAGCGGACCGATATAGCGTAGCTTGTCGTTCTGCGTTCCCGGATGGTGACTTAGTTCACCGGAGAGACTCTGCTCTGCATCTTCGTAGTCGGGCACCCACACCTCGCTATACCTATTATATATACGCGCATGCAGCGCGCGCACGAGAGGCTCCAACCACCGCCAGCCGCGAGGCAGACGGATAAAGAGCTGATGCGTCATATAGACACACTTGGTGCGATTGGTATAGAGTCCGAAGCGGTTGTCGGAGATGACCATGTCGAACGGGTACTGCTGCATGTAAGTGCGCAGCATCATATGATCCTCTATGCTGCTCCATAGCAGACGTGGTAGGGCCCTGAGCATAGCACCTACTTGCGAGCGGCCGCGACTATAGCGCAACCGAAGCGGAGCCAACGGGATGAATCGCAGTTCGGGGAAATGCCGACGTAGCAGTGTCAGGCTGTCGCCGTCGCCACCCAGCACCACCTCATGTCCTTCGCTCAGAAGGCGACGGATCAGCGGGACGCAACGGGTGGCATGCCCAAGTCCCCAGTTAAGTGGTGCTACTAAGACAATCACAGTGAATAATGATTAATGAATAATGAATATCTTCTTAAGCGGATATTATTATGTTGAATCCTTTCTCACGTAGCGGCCGAGCGATACGTTCCATTTCCTCGCGCGGAATCTTTTGCAAGTTCTCCTCGGGCGTCTTGCGGTCGATGACGTAGATCATGATCTGGCGTGGGTGGAGTCGATCGACGCTGGCGTACCAGGCTTGCAGTTCCTCCGGCGTGGTGTTGTCGATACGTTGTCCGGCATGTTCGCCACGCAGGAAGCAGGTCTGCAGCGTGAAGTCGCCGTCAAACTGCATGAGCCACTGTTCTATCTGCTTGACGTCCAGCCGCTCGTTGACGGGCATGTCGATGCGGCGCATCATCTCATCGGTGCCGGCATCCAGCTTGAGGATACGGTTGTCGCAGCGGCGCAGGGCGCTTACTACGTCCGGTCGGCCCAGTTGGGTGGAGTTGCTCAGTACGCTCACCTTAGCCTGCGGCTGATAGCGGTCGCGCAGAGCCAGCGTATCATCGATGATACCGGCAAAATCGGGATGCAGGGTAGGTTCTCCGTTGCCGGAGAA
>DFGU01000087.1:0-356 GCA_002371785.1 Bacteroidales bacterium UBA3742 | reverse complement strand
TCCAGAGCCTGGTGTACCTCAGCGCGAGTCGGTAGCTTGGGGTGCACGACCGGGCTATTCCAACCGCATTCACAATAGACGCAGTTGAACGTACAGAGTTTATGGTCCAGAGGCATGAGTTCCATGCCCAGGCTCACGCCCAGACGGCGCGAATGAATAGGTCCGTAGGCTATCTCGGAGAAAAGCATAGTGGATACGTGTTAAGTAGTTATGACGCGATTGCCCAATTGGCGGCATATCTGGTTGCGGATCTCCAGCAGTTTGGGTTGGTCGGCCAGTAGGATACGCTGCATCTCCCAGTTGCCCCGACGTTCCGCTTCTTTGAGCGCCCGTTCCATTTCGTCGATACGTTGCTC
>DFGU01000078.1:67922-75352 GCA_002371785.1 Bacteroidales bacterium UBA3742 | reverse complement strand
GAGAGAACGTAGTGAACGGTCTTTATTCTTTCAGTGAGCGTAGCGAGCGGTCTAGTTTTATCCCTTTTGGTTATAATCGGCATTGATCAGGTTCATGGCCTTCATGCGCTTGTGGACGTAGATGAAGGGTCCTACCAGGATAAGGCAGCCCAGGATCTCCCAGAGCCAGAAGTCGCTTGCGCCGAAGCTGTAGTCGATGCCGCGGCGGCGAAGCTCGTCGCCCATACGGGCTGAGGTGCGGTGATACCAAACGATCGTAGCGATGTTGAGCGTGAGCCAACTCAGCAGGAAGAAGATCAGGCAGTAGTGCATCGTGTGCTTGCCGTCGTACTTGGAGGCAACGGTGTTGAGTTCCTCGGAGATGTGCGACTCTACTACGATCGGATAGATACCCAGGGTCAGGATACCCAGAAAGAAGTACTTAGCCAGTCCGCGATTGGTGCGGTGCAGCAGTGCCGGACGCTCCTGTACGGGAGCCGCAGCTACGGGATTTTGTTCTGTCATAACGGTTAATGGGGTTTTAAAAATGGGTTATTAACTGATTTCGGGCACAAAGGTACAACTTTTTTTCGATATATGCAAGATTTTATGAAGAAAAAAACGCCGACCCCTTTGCAGAGGTCGGCAAGCGATGATCTATTATTCTATGTTTGCGCTATCTCCTTGTAGTGGGGACTACTCGGGCGCTGCACTCGTAGTGCGTTCCGTCGCACTCCTTCATGTCATGGATGAGGACGAGGGGGTTATGCAATTTTATTTGTCTTTGTCTTTGTCCTCGTCTTCGGATTGATCCTCATCAAACGGTAATGTCGGCAACTGGAAGCGGTCGAAGTCGGATTCGAAAAGTCGATCCTGGATCACGCGGTATTTCTCGAACTCCGATTCGGCAAAAGATTGTGCAAACTCATGCGATACAGAACCGGCGTCCTTCAATATCCGTTCATCAGTAGCTTCCAGGATGATATCGATTCGTTTTGCCCAGTCTTCCATCGTCATCGGGATATGCCGCTTGGCCATACGTTCTGCGGCGTCCAGAACAGAGTTGACCAGACGTCCCATGTCCTCCAACTCCAATTCGTTGAGATAGTTCTTAGCGATGCTGATATCAGGCTTGACAATCTTGCCATGCGGAGCCTTCTCCCATGTGGTCAGTCCCATATGCTCTTTCTCTGCATTTGCACGAGAGACAATCAGTTCCGCCGCCGTTTGTCCATGTACGGCATAGTGCATTTTGTTTTGCACTTTGGCAAAGAACTCGCGCGTGGTAGGAGCATCGCGATTGTAGTCGATAGCCGTAGCGTAGATATCGGTGAGTTTCTGATAGAACCGTCGCTCAGATAGGCGAATCTCACGGATCTCAGCCAAAAGGTGCTCGAAGTAATCCTCGCTGATGAACGCACCGTTCTCCATGCGCTTGCGATCAATAACATAGCCCCGGATAGCGAACTGACGCAACACGGCAGTACACCATTGACGGAACTGGGTCGCACGACGCGAATTGACGCGGTATCCGACGGAAATAATGGCATCGAGTTTGTAGAACAAAGTGGAATATGTTTTGCCATCTTCGGCAGTATGTGCAAATTTTGCACCAACTGAATCTTGCCGCAATTCACCGGTCTCGAAGATGTTCTTAAGATGCTTGGTGATAACGGATCTATCCACATCAAACAATGCAGCCATGGCCTTTTGCGTCGCCCAGATAGACTCGTCTTTATAAAAGACTTGTACGCCTTCGGCTTTGTCTTCGGCTTGAAAGATCAGGAACTCTGCCGTCGAGTTACGTATTTGCAGTTCTTGAGCCATGTTATGTGTATTCGATTTCATTTCGGCTGCAAAGGTACAAAAAAAATCGCACATATGCAAGCGTACGCGAGATTTTTTGCAGGTGAATGTCGCTATGTCGCTGTTTTGGCGGTGGAACTTTGAAACTTTGATACTTTCGTGAGACTTTATAAACCGATGGTATTCAGGAAATTACATCCAATAGTCTCAATAATCTCATTAATCTCATGCAAAATAATAGCGACAAAGCGACACGGAAAAAAGAGGGGGCTATGGTGAGCCTGTGGTGAGGCTAATTACCAACGAACAACCAACGAACAACCAACGAATAACCAACGATTGACAGGACATAAGTATGTGACTAAAACTGAAAAAGGTTGACTCGATAACTGAGTTAGGATCTTAAAAATCGTAAACTTTTGACTCGATACCTAAAAAGGTTGACCGGAGTGCGAAAAAGGTTTACTGATCAAAAGACGCTGCAAAGATACTATAAAAAATTGATATATGCAAATATTTATCATTAAACCTATACCTTTAACCTATAAAATTATTGTTTCCCTCATACACCTGCGCAGGTGTGCGCATATTGAGGTTGAGATGAGGACGTAACGTATTGTATGTATGGACAGCGTGGTCGACTAACGGTATCGCTTCAAGCAGATTTTTCGGAGTTTCTAACGGCTCCAGAAACTCATTCTTGATGATTCCATTCACACGCTCTGCCATACCATTGTCCGTCGGATTGCTGTCCTCGGTCATGCTGATGCGTATATGATGAGCCTTGAGCTGCGAGATATACTCGTCACAGCAGTACTGGACACCACGATCCGAATGGTGGATGGTTCCACACAAGTTGCCGCTTCCGGCATGGCTAATGGCTTGTTGCAAAGCCTCTATGGTGTACTTGGCTTCCAATGTAGGCGCCAGAACGTAGCCAATTACCATGCGCGAGAAAGCGTCCGTTACGAGATGTAAATAACAAAACTTATCATCTACGGTGTAGATATACGTTATATCGCACACCCACAGTTGATTAACATAAGTAACAACGAGTTCTTTGACAAGATTTGGATACATAAAGTAGATGTGGTTAGAGTTAGTTGTGTGTCGCGGTTTGCGCGGAGGGATGATCAGCTTATGCTTGTGAAGCAAGTTTAAAAACTTGTCTCGTCCCATATCCAGCGCGTTGCCCAGCACAGAACGGGTAAGATAGTATAACTTGAGACCACCTATCAGAGGCATCTCTGCCCGGTAAGTTGCCACAATGGATAATACTTCTAGCTCTATCTCCAACTCACTGAAAGACTTGCGTTTGTGCTTGTAATAGGCCTGCTTAGACTTGCCAAACAGCCCGCAGAGCGTCTCCATCGTTTCGGACGGATACTCCACGGACAGGCGTTCTACTGTTTGGCACCATCTTTTTTTAGCAGATCGATGCCGTCTTCCTGTTTGACAATCTCAAGAAGACGCTCATAGCCTGCAGCGCGGAGTTTGTGATACTCCGCCTCGCGACGTAGACGCTCATTTTCAAGGCGTAAGTCGGCAATTGCTTGGTCTTTTGGATCCATGTGAATCGCATTTTGGCGCAAAGATACACTTTTTTTTGCATTCTTGCAAGTTTTTAGCCAATTATTTAGCGATGTCCATGGGATTCCCCACCTGGTTGCACACGCCTTAATTGTACCATTACTACTGAAATAATCTTCCAAAACTTGTCGACGAAACGACTCGGGATAATTGTTGTACTGACCACGGTTCATAAAACAAAATATTAAAATTTGACACTTTTTATATGTTTTATGAGTAAACCTATTTCAGTATAAGACAATGGCACCCTCTGGACACTTAGCACAGTTCGGAAAGCACAGACCTGCTAATACACAGCGACTTACGCAAAGAGTGTCAGAGTCTCACTGTCTCATGGAAAAAATATTGTCGAATAGCATTCGACTCAACGAACGTTGTTTTAAGATGCCTTTTGGTATGCTTTGATTATGGTGAGAGTATAGCAATGGTCAAGGATTATAAATGTGTCTTGCATGGGTCTTCATTATGTTGTTATTGGGAGATGGTCCCGTGATGGGAATGTTGGAAACAGGAGATAGAGTGAAGGTTAATTGGAGATAGATGTTGGAAAGTCCCCTTAAATAAATAAAAAAAATAAAAACAATTTAAAAAATCATTTTTTCTGTTTGTCCGTCAGTCCCTGTTTGAAAGTCTCTATATATTGGACTAAAAGGACAGAAAGAATATTATTTATTATTTATTTAATATATATGCACGGATTTCGGATATTCGTGCACGGATTTCGGACAGGAATGTACGATTTTCGATATAGTTGTCCGGATTTCGGACAGAATCATCTATGAGATAAGGGGTCTATATGCCTTGACTACATCTAAAAATGTCCGGATTTCGGACAAAATGGCAAAATTGGCGTTTTTGCGGCTAAAATAGCGAAAATGGGTGTCCGGATTTCGGACACAACAGTAACGGTACGAAGGTTGACATAACAGTAACGTCAAGGATGCGAACGTGATGTGAACGACGTTCCGCTGGGCAAGCCTAAGTCGATGTAGTCGTCTTGCGCACTCATCGACAATGCCATCAGGCACATTGCAGCAAAAAACAGAAGTCTTCTCATATAGTATTTGATTTAGTAGTATATGATTTTACGTTGACAATCCAGAGTGCAGTATATACCCTCCGAGACATGCCAGCATCGCAATGATCCATGCGCGTAGTGATTTTGATTTCCTCGTGAATGATTGTTTTCAATTTTTAGGTGCAAACTAATTAGTCATAGGTACTCCGGGAGGTGTATCTTCTACAGTCCAATACTCGGCATCTTCCATTCCCTGCGCCGCAGCCTTACGCATCCAATATTTAGTCGCATAAGATTCATTTTCGTAGAACAAGTATCCTAAATTGTACTGTGCCCGTGCATTTCCTTGCATGGCTGACTTCAAGTACCAGTAAACGGCTTGCTCTTTATCAGCAACCACGCCTATCCCTTCCTGATAACAATACCCTAAATTACATTGTGCCGTTGCTTGGCCTTTCTCCGCAGCCTTGCGATACCAATATACCGCTTGTTCGGGGTCTTCCTTTACGCCATAACCGTTCTCGTAACAATATCCCAAATTAAGTTGTCCGTTGGCATATCCCAGTTCAGCTGCCTTACGGAACCAATAAACTGCTTGTTTATAATCTTGCTCCACCCCACCATCTTCTTCTAGGTAGCAACAGCCTAAATTATATTGAGCTGTCGCTTCTCCTTGTTCCGCAGCCTTGCGATACCAATTGACGGCCTGCTTGGGGTCTTCCTTTACGCCATAACCTTCCTGATAACAATATCCCAAATTAAGTTGTCCGTTGGCATATCCCAGTTCAGCTGCCTTACGGAACCAATAAACTGCTTGTTTATAATCTTGCTCAGCCTCCGAAGATTTCAGATAGCAATTACCCAATTTGTACTGCGACGGCGCATAGCCCTTGTCCGCCGCCTTGCGGAACCACGTTATAGCTTGGGCATAATTCTTGGGCACGCCTTTTCCATCATAATAGCATAGGCCTAAGGTATGTTGTGCCTCTATCATACCTTGGTCGGCGGCTCTACGCCACCAATACATGGCTTCGGCAGAATCCTGCTCTACCACATTTCCGGCAGCGTAATAGAGACCAAGGTTGTACTGGCTGATCATGTCACCGTTTTGTGCCGCAGCTTTGGTGGTCTCGAACAATGTTTGCGCACTCATCGACAATGCCATCAGGCACATCGTTGTAAAAAGTAAAAGCTTTTTCTTAGCCACAAGGGCACGATTAATGGGATTCTTCATAATAGTATTTGATTTATTTCGATTTTACGTTATGGATGGGACAAGAGGGTTATTTACTTAGATTGAACTTTGTAAATACTTATTGCACGTTGAACGAAGGCTTTATAGGTAGCTAATAGCTCTTCATATTCAGGATGGTCATTACGCAAAATCATACCTGTATAAACTATATAACCCTCAAAGTCTAATTCTTCGGTTTGCAGGGTCAATTCGTCATGTTTCGGGTAACTATTGAACCATCGCTTGTACAGATTATCACGGATAGCTTCGCGATGATCATGCGGGTCGCAGATATAAAGCATTACTGATTTGTCCTGACGGAAGAACTCTTCAATAACGCATGTAATCACCTTATATACGTCAATATCTTTCGGAGAAATGGTATTCGTCTCGTTGGCTATAAAAAAATGATACGCGCGGTCCCCTAAGAAATACTGATCCTTATAAAAGCCGACACGATAAACCACTCCGTTCTTCGTAACAAAACGGAAAGTCATATCATCCAACTGAAGCACCCAATAAGGTGCTGTTCGGTTGATATTATCTACAGACAGCCTCATCGTAAGCCTAATTCTTTTTCACGCTTATCGACAGAGGCCATCCACTCTTGCTTGAGATTCATAGTCGCAATCAAAGCGTCTCTGAACTCATCATCCGAATACTGTTGAAATGCCTTCTGTTCCATAGTGTTGATTATGATTAACCTTTGCAAGCGCAAAGGTACACAAAAAAAATGACATATGCAAATTTTATGTCATTTTTCTTTTATTTTTGTATTATTTGGGTGCTTTAGAACATATTTATTTTATGTCCTTGCCGTTTTACGTCAGGGAAGGGACGAGATTTCCTATTTCGAATGCATAGGTACGAAAAAAATCGCACATATGCAAATTTATGTGCGATTTTTTTGGCTATCAGCTATCAGCCGTCAGCATTCAGTTAGTCATTAGGGAACAGAGCCAGGTCGTTGGACCTTGGAGGACGGACGGTTGATGGTTTAGTAGGTTTCCGGAGCGACGAATGAACCGTTGTTCTCGCAGTCCACGTAGGTGAGCTTGAACGGCATACGCTTGCCGTCTTTGGCGCGGATGAATTGGCCCTCATAGATATTACCCTTGACCTTGCCGTCAAATGTACCGGTCACATCACCCTTGGCGTTGTACTCGGAGATGACTACATGATTGCGGTCGATGGCATCTTCGTAGAGCGCCAGGAAGTTCTTCAGACCATTCTTGGTGCTATCGTAGTAATAAGCTCCTTCCAAGGAGTAGATATACGCTACCTCACCTTCGTACACGTTGCGGCCGACATGCCACCAAAGCGTCATATGGACGGCGTACTTATTGTTGATCTTTCCTACAAGATAAGCAGCTGCTCTACCCTGCTCAGAGAAGAACGACGAGAGCGTACCGATGTCGCGTTTCGGCGTCTCTTCCGGAATACTGGCTTCCGCAGCAATGATTTCTGCATCGTCGATAACGGGCTCTTCGGCCTGCGTCAGTGGTACAGTCGGTACTTGCTGGATGATGACTACGGTGTCACGATCATTCGACTTGTTGTCTTTGTTTCCGCAGCCGACTAATGCGAGAGCTGCCAATGCCATAACGGCAAAAAACTTGATTGTTTTCATTGTACTGAATGTTTATTGGTGTGTGTTTTTCCTAATAGTTCTAAAAATCCGCTGCAAAGGTACAAAAAAAAAATGACATGCGCAAGAGAGCAGGTCATTTTTTTAGGTCGTTGGTCGTTTGTCGTTGGATATTTTACAGGCCGAATAATATTCGGCACAATAAACGTTGTTTC
>DFGU01000078.1:52669-67791 GCA_002371785.1 Bacteroidales bacterium UBA3742 | reverse complement strand
TAAACGTTGTTTCATAATGATAGTCATTACGGGACAGAGCCTGGTCGTTGGTCGTTAGATATTTTACAGGCCGAATAGTATTTGGCACAATAAACGTTGTTTCATAATGATAAAGGATTTTTGGATGCCGGATAAAATCCGGCGACAATTGACAAAGGGCTATTTTACAGGCCGAATAGTATTCGGTACAATAAACGTTGTTTCATAATGATAGTCATTACGGGACAGAGCCTGGTCGTTGGTCGTTAGAGGAGGGCTTAGCGCATCATCATGAGCAGGATCGGGAGCGGGATGAGGCCATCGAAGGAATAGAGGATATCTCCGCTATAGGTACTGCGGCCACGGTAGATCCGACCATCGCTGACGGTCAGCAGGATATCTTCCGAATAGGTGCTGCGTCCCTGATAGACATACCGGCCATCGAAGGTAAGGACTATGAACGAACACACTCCGGCATCAAATGCCGGGACAATGAACGAACACACTCCGGCAATAAATGCCGGGACAATCGGCAAAAAACAGAGAAGATTACAGATGGATTTCGATTTGATCGTATTCGCCTATGAGTGTGTAGGTGGCGGGCTGCAGGGGAAGGGATTGCGGCTGACCGGGCTGTACCGTCTGCTGCCAGATTTCATTACCATCGACATCATATATGCGGATGGTTTGCTGTCGGCTGACATGAACCTGTATGCCTGTTGCATCTTCCAAGCAGGCTACAAATACCGTGACACGTCGCACCTCTGACGAGGGTTCTTCCGGATCGGTTTCATCGGGGGCCGTGGAGGAGAGCGTCAGGCTACCGGCCTTATCGGAATAAAAGCGCATATAGATATATCCATCGGCATCCACCGACGCGTCCCAATCAGTCAAATCGGCGGCAGGAATTGTATAGGTTGTTCCACCGGTCATTTCCTCATAATACACAATGGATTCGGAACTACCGTTGGTACCGATTGTACATCTGCCGGACACGAGCAACTTGCACATTTTCTGGCCATCCCAAGTAGCATACATATCGCCGCCTTGCCAATCGGCGTAGTAAATACGATAGATATCCTTGGATCGCATTGAGATATTGGTCGTTGTATTCTTGCCAATCAACTTCGCTTTCTCATAGCACTCCGAGGGCGTCCATTCGGACGGTGTCAGGGAGGTTTCCTGTGTACACTCGAAGCGCACGTAGAGGAATTTCTGACTGCCGGACACTTGGTTCCACAAAGCCGTCATCTCGTTGTCCGTCAAGCCATACCAATGTCCGTCCGCGTTGCGGTTGAACGTGTAGGAGCCGATCGCCGTCTGAGGGGTGAAATCGTCACCGGCGCCGATATACATGCGGAACACATGCGTTGTAGGCGTAGTGAACAAGGTCGCAGACGTCCATGCCCGCGAGATGGCATACAGTTGCGTGTTGTTCGCAGCAATGTTATTCGGCTGGTCGTACTTTAGCAATATGGCTCCTCCAGCCGGCGGCGCTTCGGGGATACGTTCGATCTTGAGCGTACCGGGTTGGGAACTAATAGCTTTGACATAGAACATACCGCCCTTGGCCATGTTGTTGACATTGGTCATGTAGGCCAGATAGTCCTGAATGATGGCGTTGGTATGATTGACGGTATCTCCACCGGCCCGCATCTGCATGGGATCGATGCAACGCTCGTCGAACGGATCATAGGGATCAAAATCACAACTTGTACCCAGCGCGACCATAGCCGGCGCCGGACCGCTCCATATATAACGAACGGAATCGGTACGCCAGTTGGCATACGGAGCGACGAAGAAGGTTGCACTATCGTTGGCAGCTACGGACAGCGTTCGGCCCAACAGCAGCCACTTATCCGTATCCATACACTGCGAAAACTCGGCATCGGGCGTCATCGTGATTCGTCCGCGACCGTGGTAGGTCACCTTGATATACACATCGACATCATAATAGATACCGGTCATCAGCAGCAGGTTACGCTTCTCTTCTCCCATCGCTACCTCATAGAACTTCTTGCCCTGTTCGTCGGTCTTCTGAACCGGATAGACCGCAGAGGGCATAGGGACGTAAGAGCTTTGGCCTTGACAGAAGAGTTGGCACAAGATTGAATCCCCGTACACACCCGGTGTACACGTGAAGTCAAACTCCATATCGGGAGCCGGGTCGTTTTCGTTCTGCGGATAGAACCGAACGGTCATCGGCAAATCAAAGGTGTTGCCGACATACCATTTCACCCCAGCGCCCGAGATGGTCGCGTCATAATCGGGAACCAGCCGAATAGCATCGCTACAACTGGCTCCGCTTTGTGCTCGTGCCGGCAGAAACCGGCAAACGAGCACAAGCAGGATCCATATAATATGTTTAGAATACTGAGTCACGACGGCGGGGAGCAGATCCCGGATCGTTTAACAAATCAATGCTAGTCTTCATAATACCATTCAATGCAGCGTAATGGGTCACCTCGGTCTGAGGGATGTTATATTGTTTCTTTTTCATAAGGCTATTTTCTCATTTTCGCATTTTCACATTTACTCATTTTACCAATTGTCCATCTACACTATAGACATTGTTACCACGGATGATGAATACCTGGTTGTCAATCAGCACCTTGCGGGTATCGCCCCGGGCGTCGATGATGGCTTCATCGATATCGGTAGCCGTCTGGGGAGCCTTCGCATTCAGGCGCAGACCGTAGCGCTGACTCGTGCCGGCCTCCATAGTGGTGGTATAAGGCGCCATGCTGAGGTTCCATATTACACGGCCGTCCAGCGTCAGGTAGACCACAGTTTGATCATTGTCGTCTGCATTCTGAATACTGATGGTATATTCGCCCTCAGCAGGTACTTGGATACCCAGCGGATAGGTGATCGTAGCGTGTTGCAATGCCTGCGTATTGACACAGAGTTTCTCGTTGTAACGATTGATCCACATCTGCGGAACAAGGTTGCTGACACCTAACTTTGCGAGGTCTTGACCTACGGTATATACATCTTCCTCCTTGTCGTCGGTAGTCTTGATGAACAGGCGATCGGTGTAGTCCGCATCAGCCGGCGCTATACGCACGTCATACGTAAGGTTCGCCTGCGCACGTGTACGGCGCGGAGCAGAGAACGGATTGACCGTAACAGCCGGAATATTCGACAGTGTATTCGGAGCTTGTACAAACGCACCTTCTCCTACTACGAACTTCGCTTCACTCATCGTAATCAGGCTATAGCTCTTGCTATCGGGATTATATACCTGACCTTCCGCCGTTCCAGGGTTGACGAATGCATGATAGAGAGCAGGGTTAGCTACACCGTTCCAGCCGGCATCGGTAGTTACATCAGAAGGATGTGCGGCTACAGAGGTGGTAGCGGTCATCAGTGCCGCACCGTCTTTCTTCTCGAAGCGTATGGTGGCTGCATCAAGCATCAGACCAATCATATAGAGTTGGCCCGGTTGCAAGGTCTTATCGTCCTCGTCTTCTACGTACGTCCAGCATTTCTGCTTGCCTTCTGCAGCACGACGTGTGCCGTTGTAATAGACAACATCAAAGTCGGTACCCAGCGTCAGCGTGCGACCGTTGACAGAGATACCATTGGTTGCATCTACATTCCAAGGCACAGCCACAGCATACCACTGGTGGTTCTTCGCGTTAATCTTGAGATCGAAGTACGCATTCGTATAATGCAAGTTCTCATAGCCTTCCAAGAACTGACCTGAAGCGGTAGAACCGTTCGACTCCAAAATGAAGTTATTCGCTGTTACATCGCCTGTGATGGTCAGTCTGCCGGTCGTTGTCACACGCAAGTCAGTAACGGTACGAGTATCAGATATGGTCATCGGAGCCGATACAGTCAGATTGTTATCCACAAACTGCGCATAAAGTTTACCGATATTCCGCTGAATAACTGTTTCGTCCGTAATATGATCGCCGCCGACAGCTTTTGTGAACCAACCATCAAAGGAGAGTCCTGCTTTGGTAGCATCCGGCAGTGTCGGCGTAGCACCGTGCTTTACTTCAACCGAAGCCGTAGCACAAGTACCGCCGTTGGTTGTAGCATCAAGGGTGATAGTATAGGTACGGCGAGCGTAGTTATACGTTATCTCGGTTGTTTCGCCAATCCGAACCGTCTGCGTTTTCGGAGTGATAAAGCCGTCGTAGGTCTTGACTGCCGGAGTGACATACTCCCCTGCTCCACCGGTTACGTTTTCGGTTGCTTCCGGCGTTGCGGGATACGTACCATCCAGATTTTGCAGATAGTGCTTTGCAGCAACAGACCATTGTGCGGTGTACGTTACGTCTTGCGCCGGCATAGTCGAAGCCGGACTTACATTCCAACCGATGAAGGAATGTCCTTCAAACGTTGCCGTCGGAGCGGTGATGGCAGTACCGAATTGTACCGAACCACTGGTGTAACTACCGGACAACTCGCCGCCATTCGCATTCCAAGTCAGGGTGTACGAATTCTTCGTATAGTGCGCATACCAGGTTACGTCTGCGGAAACGGTCGTAGAAGCGCTGACTTGCGTACCGGCCGAAGGATCGGTAAACCAACCGGCGAAGGTATTACCTTCTTTGGTCGTTTCAGGCAATGTGCCTACGGCGCTACCGGATGTAACATAGATATACTGCAATCCTTCGTTACCGCCGTTGGAGTTCAGCGTGACACACTTCGAACCTGCGGCTACTTCCTCGAATTGTGCGGTATAAGTAGCATCCGCCGTTGCAGGAACAATTGACGTGTTCCAGCCAACAAACTTATATCCGTCTTTGGTCGGCTGAGCTGCGGTATAAACCGGAGTCTCACCCGGTTTCAGATGCAGCGTCTGGAGGGTAGTTGTACCATCCTTGAAGGTGATGGTCCAAGCATCTGACACCTCATACTTATATTTCGGATCAGTCGTCTCAAATGGATACTTATGCGCAGCAGCATAGGCTACCAAGTTCGCATATTTGGTAAAATGACCGCCACTGATAGCGCAAGAACCTGCTGTTTGTACGCATTTTGTGTTCGCTGCAAAATAACCACCGTTGATAGTGATCGTCGCTGAAGATGCACCATCGATTGCGTTGACACCGGTCGATTCGATCGTACCGTTCGCTACAACGAGCGTACCTTTCTGTACATAAACGGCTTTGTTAGCAGCGTTGCTGATCTTACCTATCTTCAGATCCGAGTTATCGGTAATCGTGAAGGTAGCGCCCGGGGCATTAATGGTAATCAGGTTAGCGATATTTCCAGCCAAAAGATGTCCGTTCAGGTCGAGCGTACAGGTCGTGTTCTGTGTCGAATAGGTCAATACCTCCGACACGTTCGGCAGGTCGCGCAGGAGGGTGATAGTAGCGTCTTTCTTGATAGAAGCTACGTTGAACGCCTCCTTGATCATGTAGAACGTACGGGTTTCTGCTTCATCGGTGACGCTGACGTACGGAGTAGCTACTACCCAATCGCCATTAACATACTCGTAGTACGTGCGTACGTTGGTCTGCTCGTCTTCGGTGTAGAAGAATGGTTCGTCGCGCAGCACGTTCATCCAGTCGTTGTTGAACCAGATGTAATGCATATCTTCATCTTCAGGATGGATCGTATAAGCCTTCGACTCATTGGTATAAGGCGTAGCCGGATGCCAGTTACATCCGGAGAAGCAGATAAAGTATTTGCTTGCATCATCCGTCTGATGATAAGCGGGGTCATAGCCGTTGCTTGTCAGCGGAATGAAATGACCATCCACAAGGGCTTTCTTAATCAGATTACCACCCTCTTCGAAGGTATAGAGACAGTTCTCGTCTACTACACCGGTCTCCGTCCAGCCGCATCCGTCTTTATGATAGAGCGTGTTGTTAGAGCCGCTATAGACTCCTTCTCCTTCAGCCGCCATGAACTGATGCCATTCGTTGAGCATCGTATGGTTGTAGAGGGCTGCAGGGTTAGCACCTACCCACCAGTTTTCACAGTTCTCATCAGCCTCTACGTTGAACCACTTCATACGTGCCTCCAGACCGGTCTTATCGTGCGAATAAACGGCATCTGTGGTCACATCTTCACCGGCATTTCTATTTTCGTTCTCCTGACCTATATTTTCACCTTTCATATAGGTAAAGATATAGGTATGGTCAGCCTGTTCGTCTTTATCCTCCTCGTGGAACCAACGGCCGTTGATATTATAGAAAGTATTATTACCTCCTATCGAGCGAGTGTACGAACCATCCTCGTTGCACAGGTTTGCGGCTTTTACATCATTGTATTCCCAATTGATATAGGGTGCACCGGATAGTACGGTCACAGCCCATAGGATATTATCAGCCGGTAAGGCATTCTTGAAGGAAATTTGTCCGCCATTGTTACCCATGACGTTTGCGCCGCCGGCAGTGGTATAGAGTTTGCCGCCGTTCTGGATATTCAATACACCATCCACGATTAACTTCGCATCATCCAAACCGTCTTTAGAGTCTTCTGCACCACGGTCTTTATGGCTGGACAAGTTGTTAAACGAACGGAAATAGTAGTTGTGTACATACTTGCCCCACTGGTCCACATCGTATAGATACAACTCGCTTGTCAGATTAACCGTAGCACTCGGCTTGATCTCCACAATCGCGCCGGCTTGTACCATCAGCGGATTCGCCAGATTCATGTTACAATCCTTCAAGATGATATGCATGCTATTGGAAATCGGCAGGATGAAGTTCTCTGAACTCATATCCACATATACCGTCACATGCAAAGCATCCAACTTCGCCGTTCCGCTCAATTCATAGCAACTCAAGTCCGTCGTCGGGTCGTACCACGTACGCACTACCGACTGCTCGTCTGTCAGCAAGAACATCGTATTCTCCGGACCTATCATCGAGAAGATAGCATCGTGGTGACCTAAGCTGGTAGTGATACTGGTAAAGGTACGCAGGGTCGAACCATGCATAAAGGAAGTCGGGATCTCCACGTTCTGGAGCGCATAACTTTGGAACGGGAACAGTTTGCGATGTTCGGTTTCGTTATTGTAGTAGATATTGAACGAAGCCGTACCACCTCGCCAGTCGCCTAACTCGAAGTTCTCCCAAATGGTGGCTCCACTATTGGCAGTAACAGTTCCTGTACCAACGGTATTATTACCTTGGTCCATATCCTGACCCTTGATATAACCCCAGCAGAACAAGTGGGCTCCGTTGTTGAGTTCAATATGTCCACCGTTAGCCATATTGATCACACCGCACTCGCCAGTCGTATAAGCGGACTTATTACCACCGCCGGTGGACAGCAGCTTGCCTGCTACGCAGATATTTCCGTTACAATTAATCGTTACGCCTTCCTTCAGCGTCAGTGTACGATAAGCGGCCAATACCTCTTCTTTGTCTTTCGGACTTAAGACTTCCGGAGTCTCTTGCAACTCAAAGAAGTCAGCCTTGTGCGGAATCAACAACGTTACACCTGCAGGAATCATATAGGTGATCGAGGTAGTACCATCGCCAAGCGTAAGATCCCGCATGAGGGTAACGATCTTGCTATCCGCAGAGGTACCTGCGGCAGTAGCCGCTACACCTAAGTCTTCAAAATAGACATCTCCTACTTTGAAATTCTGTGCTTCTGCCGCTGCAACAAACGCTGCTTCCACGATACTATTGTTGATTGTCACTGAAGTAGTGAAGCTCTCTTTGCAAGAAACAATGACATCATTGATCTTCCATCCCTGGAACCGATAACCGGATGCCGGAGCGGGAGCGCTCAAGGTAACGGCATAATGCGCGGGATCGTTATCCGTAATATGCTTTTGATAATCAGAACCTGAAACCGTGTGCGGGTCTTCACCCTGATAGGTAACGACATAGGTACCATTTGCCGAATGCTTGTAGGTAATATCACATGGAGCTACAATCGCAATCGGAAGCACGAGTACCTCATGATCGTAGGTATAATCATCCTCGAATACCAACTGGCACGCATTACCAGCCGTAGCCGCCTTTGCATCTGCCAAATTGACGCCACTCTTTAGTGCTACTCTGACACCTACATTGTCCACAACTTTACCTACGCCCAAGCCATTATCGCCATCATATACGATAGACGAACTCGGGTCGCCAACTGGAGCACATCCACTACCCTCCCCATAGAGACGTACATTGGTTAAACAGCCAGTATACCAACTACTATTTTCAATCCTGATCTTTGTTGCATCCGGAGAGAATGACCAAGTTACATCTTCGCCGGAAGCATAAGTCTCATTGTTATAGATTACATTCTCGGCGTCACCAATATATTCCGTAACGGTCCATGAAGCCGGATCATCTTCGCTGGGATCATCATCATAACGGAAGGATATCTTACTTTGCCCGGAAAGATTCACAAATTCTACCCAATTATGATTCCATTCTATCGTTAGTTTATGATTATTCTCGTTAAATGTCGCACCTTCATATGTCATTATAGCTCCATTATTAAACTGGTCAGTCGTTTCCAAACGAATTTCCGGAGGAGCAACTGATGCCATTTTTACTATTGTAAAGTACTGTGCTGCCGTTTCGTTCAACGTAGCGGTGACCTGACGCTTATTGGCAAAGGTGAGCGTAACATCTCGGTCGCTTACTGTGCCGTTATCATCTATCAGCGCAACGATTTCTGCGTCCGCGGCAATGACATCATACTCATAAAGTCTCACATTGAATAAATAACCATCATTAGATGCAGTATTTTGTATACGAATACTTGTCGCATTCGGCGAAAATCGCCAGGTAACATCTTCACCGGAAGTAAGCGTTACATTGTTATAAATTACCTTACTTGTATTGTTTCCATAATTTTCCGTAACCTTCCATATAGCTGGACTTCCGGCTTCAACATCCTCATAACGGAAGGATATGCTATTTTGTCCGGCTGTATAAAATTCTGCCCAATCACCATCGTCGATAAGACTACCCGAGAGCAATAGTCTATTGTGCGTCGGTTCAAATTCTACATAGGTCGTCAATCCTCCAAAACCTTCGCTGGTTTTATATGTCATGAAAGAAGGAGTAGTAAACTGCTCATTCGTTTCCAGACGAATCTCCGGTACTGCGGACGCATCTATTGCGGTCTCATATTCCCCTTCAAATGCAGCATACGTGTCTGTCTGCGGAATTTGAAGATAAAACGCAGCCGAGTGGCCAGGTTCATGGTGTAAGTATTCCGCGGTAGCTTCGTTTTTATTAGAAGCCGGATCATAGGTAAGCTTGTCTCCGGCTGTTTTGGTCAGCGTCCAATTACCATCCGAATTGGTAGTAATCGGATTGTATGCCGTAAGCCCCTCTCGGATGGAACTCCAGTTCCAAGTAACCGTAGGTTGAGTCAGCGGCACTGCCGTATAGGTCAAGGTCAAGGTACCCGTTACATCTTCATTGGCGGGGCCCTTACCGGAAATCGTCAATGTCGCCGTATGCACGGTATTGGTTTCTACCGGAGAGGTGCGTTGTGCACGGAACGAGAGCGTTTGCTGCTGGAGCGACCAATTGACTGCACTCTGATTCACAAACACCCATTGTCCTCCTGCATCATCCCAGTTCATCTGCGGATTGGAGATCTGCGTCATAAACAAATCCGCCGTAATTACTTGCTGATTCGTACCGATTATATTGCCAAAGTTATGGCTCTCCGCCGGGACAGGAAGTTGGCTTCCCGCCTTTGCGAATGCAATGCGGGGATCGGCAGAACCCTTACCACTCAAAGCAATATTCTGCTCGTAGGTCTCCGTATGGTTGTTAGCATCCTTATAACTGGACACGATATGCAAGGTCGCATTATGCGTACCTGTGGTCGTCGGCGCATAGATGACATCCAACAGAGAAGCCGAATACGTCTTATTGCTAACCGTTTGGGTTCCGTTCGAGAACTTAAACTGATTGGCATTGGTGCCGGTAATAGTTGCCGTCCATTTGGTATTCGTATTCGTCGCCACACCGCTTGTATTCGCGGAATTGATAACCAGTTTGTTTGACAAACGGTCACGTTGCGAAGCGGCGATTTCCTGTTCTTTATAGAACACTTCTTCTCCGCCACCCAGACCGTCATGACTCCAGTCAATCGAAGTCACATTCAATGCGAAACGCGGCTGCAAATCCACATTTGCAGTAATTGTACCGGAAGCCGTAGTTGCTGCTGTGTTTTTGGCGGTAATCGTTACCGTGGCTGTCTGCGAGCCATGTATGTTCTGCGCGGTATAGGTTACCGGCACCGTGATGACATTGCCCGAACGACTCGCCCTTCCCATCACAAAATGGCTGTCCTCGCTGGTCATCGTGATAGTGAATGCCGACACCGGTCCGTCTCCAGACACATTGAAGGTTACATTCGCCGTTTGCGAACCGGTCGGAGTATCAATCGTCATGGTTCCGTTCGCCTTAAGACTCGTCACGGATACCAAGTCATGGACATCTTGTTCCGGAACAAAACACCATCTTCGATCTGTACCACTGCTCCCACCATAAGAAAACGATCCGCCGGATGTCATATAGATATATTTATTCTTATAAGAAGATGTTCCTTGTGCATTCTGAATATAGTATTGCGTTCCTGATTGTACTGATATTTTTTTATTAATGTTAGAGGTACTTGTAGTTGAACCGGTTCCATAATTGTCCAAATAATATATTTGGCCATTAATGGGTTCGGTCGCTTGAACTCTCACAGCCGTTAATGCCGTACCGGTAAGCGTAAACAAACCGGCCTTATTCACATCCGCATCACCGCCAAAAGCAGAGGCATTAAGTACTCCAATAGTAATAAACTTACTTCTTCCCACATTGTAGATGTAATAATTATTCCCTACGGAAGGAGCGACTGCATGATTCGACACCCAAGTGGAATTGACAGTTGTTGCTGCTCCTACATAATTACTCCCTACCAGCAGCAACAGCATCGCTGCCAGGAAGGTTTTAAAATAGTTTAGTTTTTTCATCATTTATATTTTTAAGTTTTACATTATTTTCATCAAAGTGGCACACAAACAAAGCGGTAACCCTCGCTCAAGTTAAGATTCGCGCGACTGCGGGCAAAGCCCTTGTATTCACGTGGCGGCATAGGTGTGGATTCTATCGATAAAATTAAGATACAAAAAGATATGATAACCACACCTATGCACTCTGCCACTACATCATATTATGTATACACGCATTTATATATATACATACATACACGAAAAAGCGTGAAGTTCACTTGCTCTTCACGCTCCTTGAGGCCTTCGCAATGCCCGAATAAAGTAGAAAAACAACCGAAATCCACGCCCCGATATGCTACACCCGCCTCACCCTATAGCGAGGCGTGGATACATAACATACCCACATGGACATTCACCGTGGTTGTTACGACTTTATTCTTTTGAAAGTTGCGAAGTTTCAAGGAGTCGCAAACAACGTTAATAAACGCCTTTAATATGTACTCACTTTTTTACGCTGTTGAGCCCAGCGAGTTGCATTAAGCTACGCTTTTGCACACAATTGGTTGCAAAAGTAGTAAATAATTTTGGATTATACAAATTTATTTGTAAAATTTATAAAAAATATTACAGAATTGCAAGTTTGGGGCGTATTTTTTTGTAGATCGGCCCTAATAGAGAGCATTAAAGAGCGATGCGGGAGACCATGCGGGCGATGGGGATCGCCCAAGATTGGTCGATGCATGAAGACGGCATACATGCCAGAACAATGAACGAACATACTCCGGCATACAATGCCGGGGAAATGAACGGAGGGCGGCTAACTCCTGTCTAACGGCCCGAGCACAGGACAAAACCAGAGCCGATTGACAATCTGCAAAATACAAAGAAGAAGCAAAAAACGCCCAACCAAAAATGGTCGGGCGTAGAGGAGGGAGAATTATATTCATGAGCGGGAGCTTTTACTCGATATACGTCACGTAGGAGCCGCGGACGCATTTCCAGCGACCGTCGTTGAGCAGCGAGACATCATCGCCATAGACGCCATCCAGCTTGCGGCCGGTATCGTCCACCGCGTACCAGTAAGTACCCTGTTTGATGAGGAAATAGCCGTTGCGGAAGATATAGGGGCTCTCCTGGGAATAGCATTCGACCTTACGGCCGGAGCAATGGAAGATATCCCAATGGCCGGAGTTGCGCTGCACCGTCACGTAGCCGAAGGGCATGTAGAGAATCTGCTTGCCGTATATGCCGCTCACCAGGTCGCCATCCTCGTCGGCCAAGTACCACGTATTGCTACGACGAACACGGTAGTAGCCGTTGTAGAGCAAGTTGATCTCGTCGCCATAGAGGATAGACGAACCATTGCGATAGACATAGATCGTGCGGCCGGAGGTACGGACATAACAGCCGTTCCAGAGGTCCTGGTAGTTGTCGACGCAGGCGACGGACTTACGGGTGGTCACCTCGTAGCCGGAGTCCTCGAACCACAGGTCGTAGCGGTCGGACACCACATACTGCGCCTGCATCGTGAGGTAGGCCATCAGAGCTAATATAAAAGAGTAGATGCGTTTCATATACAAGGTAAGATGCAAAATCTGTGCCAAACGCAAGCCGCATTTTTTGCGGTTTATTTTCGTTTTTTAGCCGCAAAGAGGGAAAAGCCTATTATTCCCAATACGTGATTTTGCGGGTTTCTGTATAATTACGGAAATAAGGTGACGTGCTTTTTACATCACATCTCAGCCAATTGCCATGGTCGTCTATATTGGGATAAGAATAGGTCACCGTTCCTTTGTGGTGATATACTTCTTCATCACCCATTTCTCCATCTTCACATTTCCACGAAGCAGATACAGGCCAGCCTTGCTTATTCAGGACATACACATATACATCTTCATCGGCTTCACTAGCTGTCGTTTCCCTATAGATATATCCATCATTATTATAGACATATTCTGCATCATTGTAAAAGTCTGTCTCATCCATCCACTGATGCCACTCCACAATTTGCCCCTTCTTATTACGCTTAATTTTATAGGGATAGCCAAATGAATCGTGATATGAGATGAAGTTCCCTTGTCGATCAAAATTATATACTGCATAGCCATATTCACCGATAATTTTCAACTGCTTCACATGTCCTTGCAATTGTTGCCATTTCAGATCCGGAGAAGTGAAAGATGATTTCACCTGAGCGCTTGCGGACTCACATGGCATGATACAAGCGATAGAAACGGCGAGGAGGGATAGAAAGAGATTGTGTTTCATAATATTTTTGATTAGTTATTATCGATTTTAGATTAGGACGGGTGGCGGGATTCCGCAGAAATGATTTCCCAATGACCATTCTTATTAGCCCCTACTCTACGGATAATTTGTTTTTGTTTCAATGCGGACAAAAGTCTTTCCGCTTGCCGCGATGTAACGCCTAACTCTTCGCCTATCTTAACCGCTGATATTAATGGATTACCAGAAATCAACTGCAATATTTTCGCTTCTTTTATTCCGACATTTATTCCGACATTTATTCCGACATTTTCCTTAGAATTACCGACATCCACTCTTGGTTGTTCGGCATATTCCGCAGGTGGATTGATGACTAAATAACGGCTCTTCAGCTCCCATTGTTCGCCTAACAATAAGTTTCGGAAGAAACGCTCCAGATATATCGGCTCGTAATTGATACCTTGCACCGCGTTCTTATAATTAGCGCGCACAAGTGCATTACGAAAGTACCATGAATGAGCAGCAAACAACTCGTTATTCACCTCGTAGCCAATAGAACGCAGATATTGGATAGTAAAGACAGCCGTGGTACGCGTATTACCTTCTCCAAAAGCATGTATCTGCCATATGTCCGAAACGAACTTAGCCACATGCTCAATCAGTTCATCAGCGGATAAACCGCGGTAGTTAAACTGTTTCTCCCGATCAATCTCATAATCCAAAGCCCGACGCAGATCTTCCCAGTTTAAGTAATTGACAGTTCCACCCCGCAACACAAACTCTTTCTTGGTAATGTCATAATCCCGTATTTGCCCGGCACGTTTAAACACACCATTGAATATGCGGCGATGAAGAGAGATATAGCCATTCGTACTAAAATCCAAGGTCTGAGTCGCCAAAATCTTACTAATATTACCGGCAACTTTATCCGCTTCTTCTTTCTCATCATCGTCTTGCTCACGATGTCTCTTGCTTACATAGTAAGCCTTTGTAAGTTTTTGTACTTCATCAATAGAAATCTCGCCCTCTATATTTCGTCTGGCAAGATCTTTCAAATATTCCGAGGTCTCCAGTCCATCTACTTGTTGCAAACCGATAGCGGTGCGCCAAATTTGCGCACGCTCTTTCTTATCGGGTTCTCCCTGACGGATATATTCCTCGAAATCGGGTGTATATGTAGGTATCTCTTTCATATTTATCTTGGGCGACGGAATTCGGCGAGGACGATGGCCGTAGCGATGGCTACGTTGAGGCTCTCGGAGGTGGGTTCGCCGGGAGGATAGGACGGGATGAAAAGCGGATGGGTGATCAGACGGCGCACGGCGGGAGAAATGCCGTTGCCCTCGTTGCCCATGACGATGATGTTCGTCGTTGGTCGTTGGTCGTTGGTCGTTAGACTCTGCTCTTCGTACATGTTGCGGCCATCGAGGAGGGTACCGTAGATATTGATTGTCGTTTGTCCAGTCAGGGCCTCGTTGGTCGTTTGAAGCCATTGGGGGAGGTCCACGTAGTGGATGCGGACGCGGGCGAGGGCACCCATCGTAGCCTGGACCACCTTGGGACTATAGCAATCGGCGGTATCCAACGAACAAAAGATATCACGCACACCGAACCAGTCACAGGTACGGATGATCGTACCGAGGTTGCCGGGATCCTGAATGCCATCAAGGGCGAGGATTAGATTGTCGTTGGTCCAGTCAGGGCCTCGTTGGTCGTTAGTCGCTGACGCTGTAAGACCGTCCGCCGGACTGTAAGACGGTTTGCGGAAAACGGCGATGACGCCCTGCGGGGTGCGGAGGGAGGAGAGTTGCTCGATAGCTACGCGGCCTACTTCCTCTTCCGTTATGAGGGCCTCGAGGCGGAAAGCCGAACGGAGTTCGTCGACACACTTAGGGCCTTCGGCCAGAAAGAGGCCGAGCTCATCGCGAAACTTCTTCTGCTGGAGGCTGCGATATGTTTTTAGTTGGGCTTTGCTGAGCATAGTCGTTAGTCGTTAGTCGTTGGTCGTTGGATATTTTACAGGCCG
>DFGU01000078.1:45037-52520 GCA_002371785.1 Bacteroidales bacterium UBA3742 | reverse complement strand
CGTTGTTTCATAATGATAGTCGATAGTCGTTAGTCGTTGGTCGTTGGTCGTTGGTCGTTAGTCGTTGGATATTTTACAGGCCGAATAGTATTCGACACAATAAACGTTGTTTCATAATGATAGTCGTTAGTCATTGGACTTGGCCGATGGACTTAGTCGAAGGTCCATTTGAGGCCGAGGCAGGGGTTGCACATGAAGCCCGAGCCGGAGAAATTGTAGGAGAACTCAATCTCGGTGCCGATATGCAGATGGGGGCAACCGAACCATTGTCCCACGTTGTACCATAGTTGGGGTTCGCTCAGGATGCAGAACGACTGACCGGAGGCGTTACGCTGACCCCAGACATCGAGGAAGCCGGAGAAACGCAGACCGGGTGCGGTGCAGAAATCGTTGCAACCCCAGACGAAGGTGAACTGGAGAGGGACTTGGTTTTGCAACTTGTTGTACGGATCGGCAATATACTTATAGAGCAGCTCGAGATTGAAGACATTCTCATAGTCGTCGGTATGGAGGCAGTAGTTGACGCCGGCGAGGGCAGCATGGTGGATGGCATAACCGCGGAGGTCGCCTACGGCGTCTTTGTAGAGCCCGAGACCACCGTTGTACTCCAGCTGCAGACTGAAATCGCAGGCAGGGGTCTGCTTCCAGAAATTAAAGCAGCGTGCTATCTCGGTATAGGCCTGGAAAGGCGTATTGTTGGGGTCGTTGGGATGGATATTGTAGTCGAGGTCAACGAAGGCGAAGGTAGAACCCCAGGGATCGGCATAGAAGAGTTCGAGGGTAGTGGTGACGCGGTTGGAACGCTGGTTGGGACAGGCCGTACCGAGAGAACCAAAGTCGTAGAAAAGTTGCAGGTTGGTGCCTGCACTCGCGCTAAGCGAGCACAGACACAAGCCTACAATCAGCGATATTTTTAATTTCTTAGAAAAAAACATTAAAAACCTGTCTGTTGATTGATTTTAGTACTTCATTTCTCCGAAATAAAATCAATCATCAGAAAAACATAAAAAAGTTATTCTCAATTATCCAGTTGCTCTTCTACTACGTGTTCTTCCACAAGGATGTTCTTCACCTCCCAAGTGGGACAGGTCTGACCGGCCTCGGTCTTGTAGCGGAAGCCGATATAGATAGTCTGGTTTTTCCACTGGCTAAGATCCATCGCACCGGAACTATAGTAGGTCCAGCTATTGGCATCGGGTACGCCGGTGGTGCCATTCCACTTGTTCCAAGGCAGTTGGGTCCATGTAGCGGAACGGGCATCATCCACAAAGTCGGTAGATACCCAGACGGTAACCTGCTGCTCGCGGGTCTCATCGAGCGGACCGTAGTTGAGCGCATGATCGAACAAGAGGACCGGTTCGGTAGCATTCTTGAGACGGATCTTAGGCGTCACGAACCATCCCTCGCCGTAGTGCGGGCCACCTACGTAGGCAGAGCCGCGCATACCGTATAGGTTGTCGAAGCGCCAGATATAGGAGATACCATCCTCGAGGTCGTAGTGGAAGAGTTGGATCTTACCCAGGTTGCCTTCGCCGGCTACAGCCTGCTTGTAGTAAGTAGAGAGGTTGGCTGCCCATCCCTGGCCAAGCATGAAGGACATGGTCTCCTCGACGATGCCGGTGTTGGCATTCCAAGTGGTGCCGTCGAAGATGTACTCGGTAGCGACGTAGAGCTTGGTCTTAGTATCATAGGTCATGAGCACCACTACCTGATCGGCTACGGCATACGGATAGGTGTTCTGCAGCCACTTAACTGCCTGGCCGTTCGCCGAAGCGGGCAGGATATGTGCATCTACGTCGGTGGAAGAATAAACTTCCCAGGTGACACCATCCTTATACAAGTAGAGGACCTCCTTGGTGGTGACAGGCGCGCCAACGGCTTCGGCGAAGTTGTAACGAACGCCGCAAAGGTAGTCGTCGTCCACCATCGGCAGGAACTGGGTCACCTGCGACTCGTTGGCCGGGGTGAGGTAGTTGGTGTCGTCGCCGTATAGGTTCTTATAGTCCTTGGCCTTCAGCTCGTACTGGATGGTCTGGTTGAAACGCTCCAAGTAGGCGGGTTGTCCCTCGTCAATGAGGTACGTAATGTTGCAGGTAGAACCCGGATCAAACTGCGGATACTTGCTATAGATGAAGGCCGGCACGTACTGATCGGCGGTAGCAACATCGTTGAAGCAGCGCTTCTCGCCTACGAGCGCCAGAGCCGGAACATTTATATCGGTCTCACCAACCGAGTCAAGATCAGCGGCAAAACGCTTGTTGGTCTTATTATCAGCGATGGTCTTGTAGTCGTCGCTGGTGAGGGTATATTCGATGGTGGTCACGACCGACTTCTGGGGATCGCCGTTGTCCATATATTTCTCATCGAAATAGTTGTCACAGGCTGCAAACAAGAACGCTACCGCTGTAAGACCGCATGCGAGCATGCTATAGGACCGCGTTGCTGTAAGACCGCGCATAAATGCGCTATATGATTTTATCGTTTTCATAATGCTAAAATTCTTCATTTTTAATTTTTAATTCTTAATTCTTAAAACTGAAGTTTTAAGCGTATGTTCCACTGACGTCCCTTGTTGTAGAAGAAGTAGATATTATCCTTCGTGTTCTCGGAGACGGTCTGAGTAGCGGTATTAGCCGACCATGCTTTCTCGATGTAGTACTGGTTAAGTACGTTGGTCACGTTGCCGGCGATGGTAGCACGTAGGGGTCCCATCTCGAAGGTGTAGCTGGCGCGCAGGTCGAGCGAACCGCCGAGCGGACAACGATAGGGCTCCACGATCTTCATCTCCTTGCCCAGGTTGAGGTTGGATCCGGAGAAGGAATAGTAGGAGTAGTTGCGGTCGTAGAGGGTATATTCACCACCGATACGCAGGCCCTTGATGGGCTTGAACAGGATACCGAAGTTGGCGGTAGTCTGTGCCTGGCCGCCGACGTGGATACCCTTCATATTGATCTTAGCCCAAGCGTGGTCGGGAGCACCGATCGTGGTACGCTGGCCGTCGGCCGTCATGGCAAAGCCATGCTCGTCGTAAGCGCGTCCGATGACGGAGTCGCTATCCCACTTCCAGTCGCCGAGCGAAACCATAGCGGAGAGTTCGAGCCACTTGGTAGGACGTGCCTTGGCCTCAAACTCCAGACCCATATGGCGTGCGTTGACGCCGGTCATGTTCATATAGTAGGCGGTCTGGTCGGGATCGGAGAGGTTGCCGTACTTAGTCATCGACTTGTCCATCCACTCGGTGAAATAACCGTTGACATGCACCATAGCGTACTGGTTCTCAAATCCGTAGCCGAGTTCGACGCTGGCGATCTTCTCGTTGCGGGCCTCGTTGTTGATGGCGTTGGAGGTGCTGACCGACATATAGACGGCCTGGTACTTCGGTGCGCGGGAGATGAAGCCGGCATTGAGGAAGACGTTGTGGTACTTAGCGAACTTATAGTTGACACCACCCTTGACCGTTCCGCTGAAGCGCAGCACGGAATCGCGTGCAGTGACGTTGTCGTAGTAGTAGCGGTCGGTACGCCAGTTGTGGTTGAATGCCATGGAGGCGTTGATGAAAGCAGAGAGGTTGTTCTTGCTGTACTCGAGGCTTCCGAAGATCCCCTCCTGAACGATGGTACCGGTATAGTCGCGATATGCTATATCGCCTACGCCGAGCTTCTCATAGAGCCATGCGTCGTCGTTGCGCTTGGGGTTGTTCTCGGCCAGTACGCTGGCGCGGGTAGCATCGATATAGTAGCTACCGCCGAAGAGGTCGGAGATGACGGCCTGGTGGATACCCTGGTACCAGCGAACATCCACACCGGCGGTAAGTTCGAGACAATCCAGGAACTTGGTATCGTAGGTGGAGACAAGTCCTACCCAGTTGTGGTAGTTACGATTCTCGCAGATGACGAGTTCGGAACCGTATTGGCTGGCGGCGTTGATCTCCTGGACCTTGCCATAGTCGAACATACCGGTGACCGGGTCACGGAAGGTGGTGGTCACAAGGCCGTTGTAAGCGCCACGGGTGAGGTCGCTATAGCTATAGGTGGAGTTCAGACCGTTCTCGGCCGTGCGTCCGAAACCGCGTCCGATAGATACGTAGGCGGTGGTGGAGAGGCTGCTCTCGGAATTGATCTGCCAGATATGGTTGAGCGAGATCTGGGGCTTGTGGTACTGGTTGTAGTTGGTACCGGCCTGCTCGCCGCGGAGATCCTTACCATAGGAGGGGTTGTACTGACGGCGGTCCATGCCGCTCGGCATATACTGCTCTACCCGATTCCACTCGGCCAGGGTCAGTGCGCCGCTGGAGCCCGAGGGACGTGTCCAGTGGTGCTGAGGAGCACCGAAGCCGGAGAGCGAGAGCTGGTGATGGTCGTTGATACGCTTGGAGATATTGGCAAAGTAGCTATAGCCCTGGAAACCTGTTCCTTGCACATAGCCGTCACCCCAGGTGCGGCTACCCATGACGGTGATCGCCCAGCCGCTCTTAAGAAGACCGGTGCTGACGGAGAACGCTACCTTGTTGTAACCGTCGTTACCCATGGCGTAGCTGAGGAAGCCGCCTTTCTTGGCGTCGATACCGCGCGTGACGATATTGATCGTACCGCCGACGGAGGGTGCAGACAGCTTGCTGGCACCCATACCGCGCTGGGTCTGCATGACGGAAGTCACGTCGCTGAGTCCCTGCCAGTTGGACCAATAGACGGTACCACCCTCCATGTCGTTCATGGGCACACCATTGATCATGGTGGCTACGTTGGTGTTGTCGAAGCCACGCATCCAAATCTCGGAGTCGCCCCAACCGCCACCGACACCGTTGGCGTGTACGCCCGGCGTGTTCTTGAGCACCTCGGGGAACTCGAGGCCTGCGATACGCTCCTCGATCTCGAGGGCATTGATCTGACTGACGGCTACAGGCGTCTGCTGGGTACGAGCCATCTGGCCCGTGATGGTAACGTCCTGAAGCGAGACAGAGGCCTGCTCCATGCGGATAAGGCCCAGGTTGCCGCGCTTGGCAGCCATCTCGAGGCTGGCATAACCCACGTAGGAGAGTTGCAACTTGTGGTCAGGCTGCACCATGAGCTGGAAGTGACCATCGAGGTCGGTGACCGTACCGTTGGTAGTTCCAAGTTCCATAACAGTAACGCCAATCAGCGGTTCGCCGGTCTCGGCGTCCACTACGGCACCTGTTACTTTCTGCGCCTGAGCAAACATCACAGCGGATGTCAGCAGGCAGAAAAACAAAGTAAATAGTTTTTTCATAAAGAATAATTAATAGAAAAAAACAATAAAAACCCGTCTGCTGATTGATTTTAGTACTGCGTACCTGCATCTTATTCCGCTAAAATGCTCTTATAAATACATTTAACGATCATTTGATCCGAATAATCTGCATCTCAACGAGATTAAAATCAATCATCAGAAAAACATAAAAAAGTATTTATTTATATATTTCGTTTAGCACTTTTGCGAGTCGGATGCCGGCGATATAGAGTTGGAACTCCATGGGCTCGTGCCAGCGATAGACGTAGTGCCAGGAGTTGCCGTCCCAGGTCTGCTGATAGCGGTAGATCTCCTCGGTGATGTGGTAGCTATAGATCAGCAGGTCCGCATCGGAGGCCTGCTCTATCTCGCGCTTGCGGTCGGCATACGCACGCTCCAGCATATCGGCATACTCGGTATAGGAGTAGCCTTGGGAGGAGATGAGCTTCTCGTCCCAGACGCTATGGAGGTTGGTGTCGCGGCCGAACCACTTCATCTTCACCGCATTGCCGCCCTTATCGTCCATATGGGCCATATGCATGGGGCAATAGCGGTCGCCGGAGAGATGGATGAGGAAGCGCAGGGTATGGGGATTGGTTTCAGATTTATGATTTATGATTTCAGATTTTATACTATCCAGTGCGCGATAGAGGTTGCCGCCCTCGGCGGGATAATGGACGAGGGCATCGGCTACCTCAGCGTCGGTGAGACCGGGCGGAAAATCCTGGTAGTGCCAGCCGTCGCGGATGGACTCCGTGTAGATGGTGTCGGACTTGATCTCGTCCGGCCAGTTGGCCCAGTAGATGATACCATGGTCGCCCAGGGTCTGGTCGACGGCACGGCGGGCACGGCGAGTGAGGTTGTCGTACGCAATCTTAGCGATAATACGATGGCCCTCCTGTCCCCAAGAGAGGACGGGCATCGCGTACGCGCATGCGCACACTACTAATAATAAGGAGAGTAGCGTGCGATTGTGAATAGATTTCATAATGCTCTGAAGATTTAACGCTGCAAAATTACAAAAAAAATCTCACATACGCAAATTTTAGAGAAAGAAATTTTGAAAAAAGGAAATAGAATGCAACGATAGCAACCCCTCGGCGACGGACGCCCCCATGCGTCCCCTCCCCGCTCCGCGCCCCCTGCGCGGAGATGTACTATCGCTACGGGGTTCTATCGTATGCAAAAAATAAAAAAAGCCCTCGCATTTTTTGCGAGGACGATACATTGAGAATGCTTAAAGGGATTATACCTTAGCCACAATGTGCATCAGATAACCTAAAATAGTAAGGATGATTCTTTTTAAGGCCATAAAACTCCTTATAGGTCGTACGATCTTTTTCAACAGAAATGGATTCAACCTTCACGACCTCATCTGTATAGGCGTCATAGATTTTTATTATAACGCGTACATTTTGCTTGCTATTTGTTTCAAGAGCGACTGATAGTGTCCCATAGTCATTAGATTGAGCATTTTCTCGAACGACATATACAGTGCCATTCGCTCCTCGTACATTACAACTTGGGCCATCAGCAAATGCAATGATAGAAACGGCCAATAAACCTAATACCATCATAAACTTTTTAAATTTCATTTTGTTTTTTGGCGGTTATATCCCATCGCCTCATCGGTTTTTAGATTAATAAATTAAGTATATTCCCATATAAAAAGAAATATGAGCGCTTCCTTACCAACTCCGAGGCTGTGAGAAGTGCCCATACGCCGATAAGTCACGCCCATATACAATATGGACGTCTGCTGACTTATTATTGGCATATCTCTAAAACTTCTCACATTCCGGAGTTTCCAATAAATCGCAAACGCGAATTTTCAATATGTCTTGTCAGTCCTTTCGGAAAGACGGTGCAAAATTACAAAAAAAAAATTACATATGCAAATAAATTTTGTATTTTTCCGGAAAATCTGGGATTTCCGGAACATTGCGCTAATCCGGAAGCGTGGGAAGAGCGAATTCTGAGCGGGGAGATAAAGGCATGACAAGGGGGGAATATTGTAACATGCAACCTTTGAGCACCATTTGAGAATCCATTGCGCATCCTTTCAGCATCCATTGAGCATCCATTCAGCATCCATTGAGCATCCATTGAGCATCCATTGGAAACAGGAGGATGACAAAGGGGGAGAGAAAAGAAAATCCCCCACTCTACGAGAGAGAGGGGGATTTTGGAAATCGCCCATATATGGTCGATACTACTTCACTTCTTAGCCACAAGG
>DFGU01000078.1:31277-44950 GCA_002371785.1 Bacteroidales bacterium UBA3742 | reverse complement strand
CACGATGGAATTACTTCACTTCTTAGCCACAAGGGCACGATGGAATTACTTCACTTCTTCGAAGTCGACGTCTTCGGCGCCGGAGTTGGAGTTGGAGTTATCCGAACCCGGTTGAGGACCTTGCGGACCTGCCTGAGCGCCTTGTGCCTGCTGCTGCGCAGCGTACATCTCGGCGGAGGCGGCTTGGAAGGCGTTCATGAGCTTCTCGCAAGCAGCTTCGCATGCATCGGCATCACGCTTCTCATAGACCTCTTTGAGTTCCTTGAGGGCATCCTCGATCGGGGTTTTCTTGTCAGCCGGGATCTTGTCGCCCAGTTCGCGGAGCTGCTTCTCGGTCTGGAAGATGGTAGCGTCAGCCTTGTTGAGTTTCTCAGCCTGCTCCTTAGCGCGCTTATCGGCCTCGGCGTTAGCTTCTGCCTCTGCCTTCATGCGCTTGATCTCGTCGTCGGAGAGACCGCTGGAAGCCTCGATACGGATCTTCTGCTCCTTACCAGTAGCCTTATCACGAGCGGTCACATTGAGAATACCGTTGGCGTCGATATCAAAGGTCACCTCGATCTGCGGTTCGCCACGACGTGCCGGCATGATGCCATCGAGGTGGAAGATACCGATCTGCTTGTTCTGGGCAGCCATAGGACGCTCACCCTGGAGCACCTTGATCTCTACGGACGGCTGGTTGTCGACAGCGGTGGTGAAGGTCTCTACCTTCTTGGTCGGGATGGTGGTGTTAGCCTCGATCATCTTGGTCATCACGCCACCCATGGTCTCGATACCAAGCGACAGCGGGGTTACATCCAAGAGGAGGACATCCTTCACGTCTCCGGTAAGCACACCACCCTGGATAGCAGCACCTACGGCTACTACTTCGTCGGGGTTAACGCCCTTGGACGGGGCCTTGCCGAAGAACTTCTCTACAGCAGCCTGGATAGCCGGGATACGGGTAGAACCACCTACGAGGATGATCTCGTCGATATCCGATACGCTGAGTCCGGCATTCTGCAGGGCCGTGCGGCACGGTGCGATGGTACGCTGGATGAGGTCGTCGATGAGCTGCTCGAACTTAGCACGCGTCAGGGTCTTTACCAAGTGAGCTGGTACACCGTTAACAGGCATGATATACGGCAGGTTGATCTCGGTAGAGGTGGTGTTGGAAAGCTCAATCTTAGCCTTCTCAGCAGCCTCTTTCAGACGCTGCATAGCCATCGGGTCTTTGCTGAGGTCGGCACCGCCGTTCTCAGCCTTGAACTCCGAGACGAGCCAGTCGATAATACGATGGTCGAAGTCATCACCACCAAGGTGAGTATCACCGTCGGTAGCCTTTACCTCGAATACACCGTCACCGAGCTCGAGGACGCTGACATCGTGGGTACCACCACCGCAGTCGAAGACTACAATCTTCATATCCTTGTTGGACTTATCGAGTCCGTAAGCCAGGGCCGCAGCCGTAGGCTCGTTGACGATACGACGTACGTTGAGACCTGCGATCTCGCCGGCTTCCTTGGTAGCCTGACGCTGCGAGTCGTTGAAGTATGCCGGTACGGTGATGACCGCCTCGGTGACCTCTTGACCCAGGTAGTCTTCAGCGGTCTTCTTCATCTTCTGAAGGATGACAGCCGAGATCTCTTGCGGGGTATAGAGACGTCCGTCGATGTCTACACGCGGGGTGTTGTTGTCGCCCTTAACTACTTTATACGGTACGCGCTCGATCTCCTTCTGCAGGCGGTCGTAACTCTCACCCATGAAGCGCTTGATAGAATAGACGGTCTTGGTCGGGTTGGTAATAGCCTGACGCTTAGCCGGGTCACCCACCTTACGCTCGCCGCCCTCTACGAAGCCGACAACCGAAGGCGTAGTACGCTTGCCCTCCGAGTTGGCAATTACAATAGGTTCGTTGCCTTCCATTACAGCAACGCAGGAGTTGGTAGTTCCTAAATCGATTCCAATAATCTTAGACATAGTTGTATGTGTTTTTTAGTTAATATTCCAATTTAAGACCGCTTCGCTGAAAGATCGTTTCACTGAAAGACCGTTCACTGTCGTTCACTGAAAGACCACTTCGTTGAAAGACGAGTCACCCTATATACGACAAATCCCGTGCCAAAAGGGGAGAGGCACAGGATTAGTCGATTTTTGGCAGTACAGGACTGACAAAATGGCAGATTATGGATTGTCGAGCATTTGGCGGACCTTGCGGAAGAAGATACGGGAGGAGCCTATATGCCCCTTGTAGCGATCCAGGTCCCAGGTGATGGTCCGCACGTCGGGATAGCATCGGCGTAGGTGCTCGGCATTGAGGAAGGTAACTATCTCATCACGCGTAGAATGGAAGACATAGAGCGGAGAACGGGGTGTCCACGTCGGGCATATGCTATCCCCCACTCCGTCCAGCGGATAGTGAACCAGGCTGGAGCAAAGCAGTCCACGGTAGAGTTGGGAGGCCGCAGGTGTGGAAGGATCCATACCGGCAGGCGTCAGCCAATGCGACAAGCGATGGTTAGGCATGCGGAAATAGAGCGAGAGCATATGGTACTGCTTGGTTGCAATGTAGCGGGTATAGCATCGCTCCAAGGCGGGGGTAAAGAAGGTGCTGAGCGGCAGATCGATATCGTAGGCCTCGCACGTACCGGCTACCAGCAGAGGTATGAGTGCCGGCATATCAGCCCGGCCGGTCTGCAGCGCCATCTCATAGATAGAAGCGACATCGATAGGGGCACTGCCGGCAAAACACTGCCGAACATGGATGCGGTCGGCATACTCCTCTTCCAGGAGCCGAAGCGTCCAGAGTGCCGCGGCGCCGCCCTGGGAATAGCCCACGATATAGATACTATCCAGCGAAATACCGAGGGAGAGGCTATCCAGCATGGGTTGCAGGCCCAGCAGCATATCGACGGTATTACGCGCGGTGAGCGCACCATGAAGATAAGGATGAGTGCGCTCGCAGGTGATGCCGTAGCCGATATAGTCGGGCATGAGTAGCACGTAGTTGTCGCGAAACGCCTTAGCCTCACCGGTAGCTTTTTGCGAAGGCGACTCATCGCAGGCCGCTATGGTATAGTGCGGGATGAGGATGATTCCCCAAGCCGAGTCGGGAATGCTGAGCAATCCGGACAGGCGGATAGAGTCACCATGCTGATCGACCGACATATAGGTGACGGCCTGCTCTCGCACCCCGGCATAGCCCAAGAGCCATGCCGAGAGGAGCAGCAGTATGAGAACGGATCGACGCATCATTGTACCGGTTGACCCTGGATGGTATAGAGTCGGTCGTCGGAGAGGATATAGACCTGACCCTCGCGGATGAGCTTCTGTGCGGGATTGGAAGGATTGGTATATACCGCCGGTGCGTCGGTGCCGGAATTAGCCTGATATACCGCGCGCAGCACGATGCCGTCGGCCAGGTTGCCAGGCAGCACTTCCCAGCGCAGGAAGGTGAAGCCCTGGATATAGGGTTCGTGAGGCACCGCCCAGGTCTGGGACTCCATGTAATGGAGCGTACTATCCGGACGGAGATAGGTGACGTTCACGATCTGGTCCTCAAACTGCAGGTCGGTAGCCACACCAATGATATTGTAGAATTCCTTCCACACGTCAGCCGTCTGATAGAGGTTGATATAGTCCATCGGGACGTAGAGGATGCAGGTCTGCTTGTTCACATTATACAATGCACGCGCAGGAATAGACTGCGGCGTGATAGCGTAGTTATGAATCGCCATGAGTTTGGAGCATCCGTAGAAAGCATCTTGGCTAATCGTAGAGACCGAAGCCGGGATGATGACCTCCTCCAAGCCCGTAGAGCCCTCCAATACACTGGTAGCGAGGGTCTTGATGCCAGCAGGAAATTCAAAGTGCTTCAAGGCCGTACAGAGCGCAAAGCCGTATGTGCCGATAGAGTTCACGGATGCCGGAATCGTCACGTCCTTAAGCAGGGACATACTATAGCACAGATACCCGGGTATCGTCTGCACGCTATCACCAAAGGTGAAGGACGTGATCTTCGAACTGGTGCTATAGAACGGCGAACTATCGCCTGTGCCAATGGAGCAGGTCTTAGGCAGCCAGGTGACAGCGGTTGTCGGGTTGCCTTGGAACGCCTTAATACCGATCGATGTCACGGTGCTGGGGATGGTGATCTCCGCCAGTTTGCAGTTATAGAACGCACGCGAGTTGATGGTCGTTATGCCTTCGTGCAGGGTCACATTCGCCAATTTGGAACAACCGTAGAAAGCGTCCGAACTGATCGTGGTCAAGGTCGCCGGCAGTTCGATAGACTCCAGCGACGTACAGCCCTCCAAGAAACTAGCCGGCAGCGTCTGCTGCGTCACCGGCAGGTTGATGGATTTCAGACGTGAGCAGAAGGCGAAAGCAAATGTACCCAGCGATTTAACCGAAGGCGGCAGCACGATGGTATCCAGCTGGCTCATGCTCCTGCACAGATAGGCAGGAACCGTCTGCACGCTGTCGCCAAAGGTAAAGGACGTGATTTGTGAGTTCGTGCTGTAGAATGGCGCATCATCTTGCGTACCGATGGAGCAGGTCTTCGGAAGCCATTTGACACTCTTGATCGGGTTGCCTTGGAAGGCCTTATTGCCGATAGAAGTCACGGTGCTCGGGATAATGATTGTATCTAGTTTGCAGTTGTAGAACGCCCGCGTATTGATGGTTGTTATGCCTTCGTGCAGGTTCACATTCGCCAGTTTGGAACAACCATAGAAAGCGTCCGTACTGATCGTGGTCAAGGTCGCTGGCAGCTCGATAGATTCCAGCGAGGAACAACCCTCCAAGAAACTAACAGGCAGGGTCTTCTGCGTCACGGGCAGATTGATGGATTTCAGACGTGTGCAGAAGGCGAACGCATACGTTCCTAAGGAGCTCACCGAAGGCGGTAGCACGATGGTATCCAGCTGGCTCATGCTCTTGCACAGATAGGCAGGAACCGTTTGCACTTGATCGCCAAAGGTGAAAGAGGTGATTTGTGAGTTCGTGCTATAGAACGGCGCATTGTCTTCCGTCCCTATGGAGCAGTTAATCGGCAGCCAGGTGACCGACTTGATCGGGTTGCCGTAGAATGCCTTATTGCCGATCGATGTCACCGTACTCGGGATAACGATCGTATCCAGATTACAATTATAGAACGCACGCATGTTGATCGCGGTCAGGCCCTCGGGCAGATTGATGCTGCCGAGCTTCACGCAGCCATAGAACGCATCCGTGCCAATGGACGTGATGGAGACCGGCAAAACAACCGACTGCAAGTTGGAGCATCCTTCGAAGGTCGAGGTACCCAAAGAGGTCACAGGATAGGTGTAATTGTTATAGTACACCGAGGCCGGAACGGTCACGTTGATATAACTTCCATAGACCGAATTGCCCGTCGTTTGGTCTTTGACCAAAGAAGCGGTAGTATTACCCAAAGAATAGTAGAGGCCATCTATCAAGACCGTCTCGGCAAAGAGCGAAGTGCTCATACAGAGCACCGCTAAACAAAGAAAAAATTTCTTCATTAGTATATATATCAGTTTGTTACGTTAAGTCGTAGCCATAATGGCGGAGTCGCCCCTGGTTGGAACGCCAGTCGCGATCCACCTTGACGAAAAGCTGGAGGAATACCGGTTTCTGGAAGAACTCCTCTATATCTTTGCGCGCGAGCGAGCCCACGCGCTTAAGAGCCGAACCGGCGCGACCGATGATGATGCCCTTCTGGCTCTCCCGCTCGCAGTAGATGACCGCAGAAATCTCGATGAGATTTTGAGTCGTTTGTCGTTTGTCGTTGGTCGTTGGCGCTTCCGAATGATCGATGAACGACTCCACCTCCACCTCGACGGAGTATGGTATTTCCTTGTCGTACTGGAGCAGTATTTTCTCGCGTATGATCTCGTTGACAAAGAAGCGGGCGGGTTTGTCGGTGAGTTGGTCCTTTGGGAAGAAGGGCGGTCCGTCGGGCAGGGCCTCGCGAATAGCGTCGAAGAGTTGGCTAACGCCGAAGCGCTCCTGGGCCGAGATCGGGAAGATGCGGGCCTCAGGCAACTGGGTATGCCAGAACTCGACGAGACGCTCCAGAGTGTCTTGCGTCGTGAGGTCGATCTTATTGATGACGACAAAGACCGCGGGCGTCGCCCGCTGTTGGACCGCTCCGCTGTTAGACCGTTGCACTGTTAGACCGCTGGCGCTGTTAGATATTCTCTTGACTTTGTCAAGGAAGTCGGCATTGCGCTCGGGGTTGTCCTGCACCTCGGTGACGTAGAGCAGCACGTCGGCATCCACAAGGGCCGAGCGCGAGAACTCGAGCATTTGTTCCTGGAGACGATAGTTAGGGGAGAGAACTCCCGGCGTATCGGAATACACCATTTGGAAGTCCTCTCCGTTGACGATGCCCAAGATACGATGGCGGGTGGTCTGTGCCTTGGATGTGATGATGGACAGACGTTCGCCAACGAGGGCATTCATAAGGGTGGACTTGCCAACATTGGGGTTGCCCACAATGTTGACAAATCCGGATTTATGATTACATGATAGCATCATACAGTTCTTGCGTCGAGTTGAAGAGCTTAGCCGGCGAGAGTTTGGTCACCTTGCAACCGCACTTCTGCTGGATAGCCTTGAGGTCGATCTTCTTGGGGTCGCCCATGAGGATGATGGTGACAGGTTTACCCTTGACGTTCTCCTCGTAGAAGCGCTCGATGTCGCTAAAGGTGAGGGCATCAATAGCTGCAGCGTTGACGCGAGCAGGATCGTCGGTGTAGCCCAGACGCTTCCAGTACTCGTAGGTAGCCGCCTTGCTACGCATCGAGGGCTTAGCGGTCTGTGCAGCCTGCTTGAGGGCCGACTTGAGCGCCACGAGCTGGGTAGAATCCTGCGGCATATCGGTGAGGATATCCATGTAGACGTTGATAGCGTCTACCACCTTGTCGCTCTGGGTACCTACGTAGCCATAGAAGTAACAATCCTTACCGGGCAGCGAAGGCGTAGCATTGACACCGTAAGCGGTGTAAGCCATGGAGCGCTTTACGCGGATCTCGTTCATGATGACGCCGGTGAAGCCACCCGAAAGGTACTGGTTGAAGGCGTCGGACTGTACATCCATTGCGATATCATACGGACGACCGTTGATATAGAAATAGAGGTCAGCCTGCTGCACATTGCTATTCGGCAAGAAGAGCACGGTCGGCTTGTCGTAGGTGACGCGGTCCTGGATGAACGGCGAGTTGGACGGCTTCATACCTTCGGTAAGCGGGAGCTCGCGAACGAGTGCGTCTTTGTCGAGCGTACCGCAGTAGAAAACGTCGAGTGCATAGGTACGTGCCGAAGCGATGAGCTGCTGTACCTTGACGCCATCGAGCGTCCAGATGTCGGCAAACTTCACCTCGTCGAGGTAAGCGGATTTCTTGCCATAGAGGGCATACTGCATGAGGGCCGACTTCTGCACAGCCGTACGTTTCTGACGGCTGAGACGCGAGAAGAACTCCGAACCCTTGACGTTATCCAGCTGCTTCTGCTCGAGGTACGGCATGAGGAGCTGACGGTTCACAAGATTCATGATCTTGTTGATATTCTCGTCCTCGCCGGAGATAGAGATGGTGAAGTAGGAGTCGCTACATCCATAGGAGATGTCGGCACCCAGTTCGGCCAGCTGTACCTTGAAGTCCTCACCCTTGGTAGCAGGATCACCCATAATACCGGCGTCGCTCATAAGGGCGGTTGCATACGGAAGCATAGGCATCTCGTGTGCACCTACACCGTAGCGCAGCGTAAGCGTAAAGATATCGTTCTTCTTATTAGGCGTCATATGGAGCGTTACGTTCTCACCGAGCGAGCTTACCTGCACGTCGTTGAAGTCGTTGAAGGTCTGCTTGAGTTTGCCCTTAGGCAACTGTTGGAAGGCCTCGGCATACTCGGTCTTGGCATTCTTAACCGGGTCGAGCGGCTTGATATTGGGCTTCGGCAGGGTCTTGGGCTTCTGGGTCTTGGTGTCCTCGTCGAAGGAAACGGTCATATGGTCGGCATTGAAATACTTCTTAGCCACGCGTACGATCTCGTCCTTGGTGAGGGCCTGGATCTTCTCGTTGGCGGTGAAGATGTCGTCGGTCGGCTTGCCATAGGTGAAGGCATCCACGAGGGCGCTCATCTTATAGCTGGGATTCTCGTTGGTCATCTTCTCGCGCTGCGCATACATACGCTTCACGTTGGCGATCAGTTCGTCATCGATATTACCCGATTTGATCTTGTCGATCTCACGCATGATGATCTTCTCGGTAGTAGCATCGTCCTCAAACATCTGCTGGTTTGCATCATAGTACGGTACAGCCTCGATGATGAGACGACCGGTGTTGCGGCGTGCATCGCTGTAAACGCCGGCGAATTGTACGTCACCCTTGGTGTTGATTTTGTCGAGCAGACCGGTCTGGCCGTTGTAGAGCAGAGCGCAAACGAAGTCGAGCACGTCCTGATCGGGATCGCCCTCCTTGACGCCCGGATAGATCCAGGTGACCATCGGATTGTAGCCCAGGTTGTAGTGCTTCTTGCCGGTGAGCTTCACCTCGGGATACGACGGACGCTCGGGCAGGTCCTTGGGCTGCAGGCGACCGAAGGTCTCAGCGATCATCGGTTTGGTGGTCTCGGTATCGAAGTCACCAACGATGATAAGTGCCATATTGTTAGCTACATACCATGTGTTATAGAACTCAATCAGACGCGAGAGACGCGGGTTCTTGAGGTGCTCGGGCAGACCGATCACGTCACGCTCGTAGGGGCATCCTTTGTAGATGTCGGCAAAGAGCTGCTTCTGAGCTTGGGACGACGGGTCGTTGGCGTACATGTTGTACTCCTCGAACACGTTCTCCAACTCGGCTTGGAAGGTACGGAATACCGGATCAATCAGACGATCGGAGAAGATAGTCAACCAGCGATACATCTCAGCAGCCGGGAACGAGTTGTGGTAAGCCGTCAGGTCGTAGGACGTATAGGCATTCACACCCTCGGCACCGATGAGGTCGAGCATGTTGAAGAAATCCTCGGTAGAGGAGATCTTAGCCTCGCGCATGGAGCACTCGTTGATCTGGGTAGCAAGCGCCTCGCGCTGCTTAGGATCGGTGGTCTCGCTGTACTGATCGTAGAGCGCGATGATAGAGTCGTAGATGGGTTTCTCTTGCTCCCAATTGAGGGCGCCGATACGCTGCGTACCCTTGAAGAGCATATGCTCCAAGTAGTGCGCCAGTCCGGTGTACTCTACGGGTTCATCCACGGCACCGGCACGAACTACTACGTAGCCCGTTACATCCGGCTGGTCATGGTCTTCCCACAGCATGACCGTCAGACCGTTGTCTAACTTGTACTCCGTCAGTCCCTCGCGGGTAAAAGCGGAGACGTAGGCAATGCTGCATACGAGCAGCAGAGCGCTAAGTAGAATCTTTTTCTTAGCCACAAGGGCACGATTAATTTCTAAGAAATTTTTCATTTTCGTGTAATTATTTATAGTTGTTCTAGTGTTCTAGTCTTACTAGTCTTACTAGTTTTACTAGTTGTACTAGTTTCTTTTACCATTCTAATAATACTTTGCCGCATTGGCCGCTGACCATGACATCGAAGCCTTTTTGAAAGTCGTTGAAATGGAAGCGGTGGGTAATGACAGGCGAGAGGTCGAGTCCGCCGAGGATCATCTGCTCCATCTGGTACCATGTTTCCCACATGCGTCGTCCGGTAATGCCCTTGATGGTCAGCGCATTGAAGATGACGTCAGACCAGTTGACCTTGGTGTCGGACGGCAGGATACCGAGTTGGGCGATATTAGCGCCCTTGTACATATGCTCGATCATGTCGTTGAAGGCAGCGGGTGCACCCGACATCTCGAGTCCCACATCAAATCCGCGTATGCCGAGCTGGTACATGGCGTCGGCGATCGTCTCGCCCTTAGAGCCATCGACGGTGAGCGTAGCTCCCATTCTCTTGGCGATTTCCAGTCGAAGTGGGTTGATATCCGTTACAACAATATTCTTCGCGCCCGCGAAGCGGCAAATACCGGCTGCCATCGTACCGATGAGTCCTGCGCCCGTGATGAGTACATCTTCGCCCAGAAGCGGGAAAGCGAGGGCGGTATGGGTGGCATTGCCGAAGGGATCCATGATGGCGGCAAAGTCGTCGGGTATCTCCGGACGGAGCTTAACGACGTTGGACTCGGGGATGGTGACATACTCTGCAAAGCAGCCGTCCTTGCCCATGATGCCGACGGAGATGGTGTTCTCGCATACGTGGCCCATGCCTCGGCGGCAGTTACGACAATGACCGCAGACGATATGTCCCTCGGCCGTGACGCGTTCGCCGACGCTGAAGTTGCGCACACCCTGCCCTACTTCTACCACTTCGCCCACGAACTCATGGCCCATAGTATATGGCGGACGGCAGTGGGTCTGGGACCAGGCGTCCCACTTGTACATATGCAGGTCGGTACCGCATATAGCGGCCTTCTTCACCTTGATCAGTACGTCATTCACACCCACCTCCGGCATCGGCACCTCTTCCATCCAAATACCGGGTTCGGCATATTTCTTAACTAAGGCTTTCATGATTTATTCATTTTATCATTTCCGCATTTTCTCATTTTATTTCAACACTGCAAGTTCTGTGCCAATCTTCACAAAGGCGGCTACACATTTATCCAGTTGTTCGCGCGTATGGGCGGCCGAAACCTGGACGCGGATACGTGCTTGGCCCTGCGGCACAACGGGATAATAGAAGCCCGTGACGTAGATACCCTCTTTCTGCAGTTCGGCCGCGAAGACCTGGCTGAGTTTAGCATCATAGAGCATGACGGCGCATATAGCGGACTGCGTTGGCTTGATATCGAAGCCGGCCGCCTTCATACGCTCTACGAAGTAAGCCGTATTCTCATGGAGGCGATCCTGCAGTTCGTTGCTGCGGGTGAGAATCTCGAAGGTCTTGATACCGGCCGCAGCAATCATCGGCGGGATGGAGTTGGAGAACAAATACGGACGGCTACGCTGACGCAGCAGGTCGATGATTTCTTTCTTACCCGTTGTGAAACCGCCTACCGAACCGCCAAAGGCCTTGCCGAGCGTGCCGGTAATGATCTCCACCTTGCCACGCATATTGTAGAGCTCGGTGACGCCATGACCCGTACGGCCTACGACACCGGCCGAGTGGCTCTCGTCGACCATGACCATGGCATCGTATTTCTGAGCCAGTTCGTAGATCTTATCCAGCGGACATACGTTGCCGTCCATGGAGAAAACGCCATCGGTTGCGATGATACGGAAGCGCTGCGCCTGTGCCTTCTTGAGTTGCTCCTCCAAGTCGGCCATGTCGCCGTTGGCATAACGGTATCGCACGGCCTTGCAGAGGCGTACACCATCTATGATAGACGCATGGTTGAGGGCGTCGGAAATGATAGCATCATCGGCTGTGAGCAGGGGTTCAAAAAGACCGCCATTAGCATCGAAGCATGCGGCATAGAGGATAGTATCCTCGGTGCCGAAGAACTCGGAGATGACGCGCTCAAGCTGCTTATGCGTATCCTGCGTACCGCAGATGAAACGCACCGAAGCCATACCGTAGCCGCGCTCGTCCATCTTCTGCTTAGCCGCCTCGATCAGTTCGCGGTTGTCGGCCAAGCCCAGATAGTTATTGGCACAGAAATTGATGACCTCTTGCCCGCCTTCTACGGCAATGCCGGAAGACTGCGGGGTGATGATGACGCGCTCGTTTTTGTACAAGCCAGCGTCCTTGATTTCTTGCAGCGTTTGCTGCAGATGTGCTTGAAATTTCGTGTACATGGTATATTTTAACTTATATAGAATAACATAATCATCAGTTGTCCGGTCAGCACACGCAGGAACATGGTGAGCGGATAGACCGTAGAATACGCTACGGCTGCCCGGTCGTTCTGCGAAGACTGAGAGGTGGCATACGCCAAGGCAGGCGGGTCGGTGGTAGCACCGGCCATGAGGCCCATGAGCGTGAAGTAGTCGAGCTTCATATACCAGCGGGCAAACACACCCACGATGAGCAGGGGCAGCAGGGTGATGAGCAGACCATAGCCGATCCACACATAGCCGCCATCGAGCAAGGTAGGCACGAAGCTCTTACCCGCCCCGAAACCGACGGCCGCCAAGAAGAGCGAGATACCTATCTCGCGTATCATCAGGTTGGCCGACGAGGTGGTATAGGTCACGACGTGGAAACGCGGACCGAAAGCACCAACCAGGATGGCCACGATGAGCGTACCACCCGCCAGACCGAACTTAAACGGCTGGCTCAGGCCGGGCAGCATGATAGGCAGCGAACCCAGCGCTACGCCAAAGACGATGCCGATAAAGATAGAGGTGAGGTTAGGCGCGTCGAGCTTCTTGGTGGAATTACCAAAAGCCTGGGACACCTTGTTGACCGCCTCCTCTTCGCCCACAACGGTCAGACGGTCGCCCAGCTGCAGAATCAGATCGGGCGTAGCCAGCAGTTCGATACCGGCACGCCGTACGCGGGTGATGGTGATTTGGAACGCATCGCGAATCTTAAGGTCCATGATACGCTTGCCGTTATATTTCGGCTTGGTGACGATAATATGACGGTTCACGAGGTGAACATTCTTCTCCTTTTCCTCCCAGGCCACCTCGGTCAGTTCGCCAAGGAGCAGGGCGGTGCGCTCGTTCTTCTGGTCGGTCACGAAACGTACGCGGTCGCCGATATGGAGGATGGTATCTGCATCGGGCATCGACTCATTGCCCTCGGCATCCAGCAGACGCGTCACAACAATAGTGACGTGGGTCAGCAGCGCCAAGTCGCGCACACGAATACCATCCACCTGTGGATTGGTCAACTTCAGGTCGAAATGCACTACTTGCTGCACCTCACCCTTCTCGGCATCGACCTGTTCTTCCTCCTTATCCAACTTGATACGGAAGAACTGACGCACCAGCAAGAGCGAGCATATAATACCCACTACGCCAAGCGGATAAGCCATGGCGTAACCGTTGGCTATATTGGGGTTGGCGGCACCCGTTATGTCCTGATACGCTTGCTGGGCCGCACCCAGACCGGGCGTATTGGTCACAGCGCCAAAGAGCACACCCGTGGCCGTAGCGATATCGAGGCCGAACACCCAGTGGACAGCCAGAGCCGTCAAGCAGCCAAGCAGCACAATCGTCGCTGCCAGCATATTCAGACTCAGCCCTCCCTTGCCAAAGGATGAGAAGAACGACGGTCCGACTTGCAGACCGATACTATACACAAAGAGTATCAATCCCAAATCCTTGGCAAACGACTCTACCAACGGATCGAGGTGCATCCCAAAATGCGCACAAGCGATAGCACAGAACAGGATCCAAGTAATTCCCAGCGAGAATGACTTGATTTTCAGCTTCTGACTCAGAAAGATACCGCAGCCGATAGCCAGCGTCAGCACCAGTATAGAATGAGCTATTCCCTCTCCAAAAAATAAATTATACAACCACATATATCATCTTACTATACATTTCGGCCGCAAAATTACAAAAAAAAATGCATATACGCAAGCGCGCGCGCTTTTTTTTCGAAAAAAAACGAAAAGAGGACAGCTCCGAAGAGCCATCCTCCTTTCTTCGTATATCAAGCAGAGATTAGATAATACCCTGCTCCAATGCAAATACACCTTGAGCAGCTGAATTAAATAATTCCCTGCTCCAATGCAA
>DFGU01000078.1:16161-31137 GCA_002371785.1 Bacteroidales bacterium UBA3742 | reverse complement strand
CTAAATAATTCCCTGCTCCAATGCAGATACACCTTGAGCAGCTGAATTAAATAATTCCCTGCTCCAAAGCAAATACACCTTGAGCAGCTGAATTAAATAATTCCCTGCTCAAGCATCGCCTGAGCGACCTTCATAAAGCCTGCAATATTAGCACCCTTGACATAGTCGATCGTGCCGTCAGGCTGCGTACCGAAGCGAACGCATTGCTCGTGGATCGACTCCATGATATGATGCAGACGCTCGTCTACCTCCTTGGCGGTCCAGCTGAGGTGCTCGGCATTCTGGGTCATCTCCAGACCGGAGGTGGCTACACCACCGGCATTGACAGCCTTACCCGGAGCAAAGAGCACGCCGTTGTGCTGGAAGTAATGAATAGCACCCGGCTGGCATCCCATGTTGCTGACCTCACAGCAGCACCAACAGCCATTAGCCTTGAGCTCCTTGGCATCCTCTTCGGAGAGCTCGTTCTGGAAGGCGCACGGCAGAGCGATATCGCACTTAACCGACCAAGCCTTCTTGCCTGCTGTAAACTGGCAGAGCGAGGGGAACTTGTCGGCCATATCCTGCACCTTATTACGGTTAGACGCACGCATGACGAGCATATAATCGATCATCTCCGGCGTGATGCCGTTCGGGATAGCTACTACGCCGTCCGGACCCGAGATAGCCACCACCTTGGCGCCCAGCTCGACAGCCTTCAATGCGGCACCCCATGCTACGTTGCCGAAGCCCGAGAGAGCCACCGTCTTGCCCTTGATATCCTTGCCGGCCTGATGGAGCAGGTGTTGGGTGAAATAGAGTGCACCAAAGCCCGTTGCCTCGGGACGCAGGATCGAGCCACCCCAGGTCATGCCCTTGCCGGTGAGTACGCCCGTATGGTACTCGCGAGCCAACTTCTGGTACATACCATTGAGGAAACCGATCTCACGACCGCCAACGCCTACATCGCCTGCCGGGATATCCTGATCCGGACCGATGCAACGCCAGAGTTCGAGCATAAAGGCCTGGCAGAAACGCATGATCTCGGCGTCGGATTTGCCTACCGGATCAAAGTCTGCACCACCCTTGGCGCCACCCATCGGCAGCGTGGTCAGTGCATTCTTAAAGGTCTGCTCAAATCCCAGGAACTTAAGCATAGACGGCGTAACGGCACGGTGGAAGCGAAGACCTCCCTTGTACGGGCCGATGGCCGAATTGAACTGCACGCGATAACCGAGGTTGGTCTGTACCTGACCCTCGTCATCAATCCACGTCACGCGGAACGTAAAGATACGATCCGGCTCTACCAGGCGCTCTACGATACGCGCCTCCTCAAATTCCGGGTGCTGGTTGTACACCGGTTCAATCGACTCCAATACCTCTTGAACGGCTTGCAGATACTCTGCCTCGCCCGGATGCTTTGCAGCAAGTTGCTGCATAATGTCTTGTGTCTTCATGCTGTTTTTTGTTTATAAAAACGGTTTGTTAATTTATGTTTTGGGGAGGTAAACATAGAATGTTGTACCTCGACTATTTGTATCAAATCGGATGCGTCCCCCAGAGCCCTCGACAATATTCTTCGAGATGGCGAGTCCGAGTCCTGTGCCGGTGGTCTTTGTGGTGAAATTAGGCACAAAGATTTTGGGCTGGTCGGCCTTCGGGATACCAGGTCCGTTGTCGGATATGGACACCTCGATTTCACGGTCAGAATAGGCGGCATTGAGGATGACGATGATGTCGGCCTCGGTCTTCTCGCCGATAGCCTGGATAGCATTCTTGATGATATTGGTGAACACCTGCCCGATCTGTTCGGGATCGGTCTGTGCCTCGACGCCCGCATCGGGCCCCACATAGCGAATGGGCACATGCTCCGTGTTGGTACGCATGAGCGTGACTACGCCCGAGAGGCGCGCAGCAACATCGGTACGACTAATCTCCACCTCCGGCATCTTGGCAAACGAGGAGAAAGAGGTGGCTATGCGACTGAGGTTGTCGATGGCGGCCACGAGCGAGGTGGTGGTACGATCGAAATAAGCGTCGAAACGATCGGTGCCGCGCAGGCGTTGGAGTTGCTGGATATTGAGCTTGATAGGCGTAAGCAGGTTGTTGATTTCGTGGGCGATCTGCCGCGCCATAGTACGCCAAGCGCCTTCGCGTTCGCTGCGCGCCAACTGGTGAGAAGCCTGTTCTACCTGATCCACCATCTCGTTGTAGCGGGCTACCAACTCGCCCAGTTCATCGCGGTAGGCATAGTCAATATGGTTATCCTCTTCGCCCAGGCGGAAGTGGCTCATCTTCTCCGAGAGTCGGCTGATGGGGCGCGTCAATCCGCGCGCCAACATATAACTGACCACGATGGAGAGCAACAGCAGGACGATACAGGGCGGCAGGAGCTGGAGCAAGAAGGCATTGATCTCGCGATGCACGGCCAGTTCACTGACGAAGAGCGGCACAGCTACATAACCGGCTATCTCGGCATCCGCATCCAGCAGGGGGATGTAGCCTGCCAGATAACGCATATCGCCTATCTGCTCGTGGTATATCCCCACTGAGTCGCCCGTAAAGAAGGGAGCCGAAGCCATCAAGGTGGAGGCCAAGCCCTTCTGGAACAATTCCGGTGCGGAGGTGCCCAACAGTTCGCCCTGGCGGTCATAGAGGTGGATATCGGTCTCGTAGGTATAGCTGAGTTTGAGCAGGTCGCTGCTAAGCGTGCTGCCATCTACAAGTCGGGCACCGGCCGAAGAGAAATACAGGTCGTGGAGATGCGACTGAATATAGAGGGTCTTCTGCAGCAACTCGCGCTCTTGACGTTGCTGATAGTGGCTACGCACATAGCGCGTAGAGATAAAGAACACATAGGCAAAGGCCACGCATAGCATCGCCATGATGACATAGACCACACGGGTGCGGAGCGGCATATTCCGGAAGCCGCGATGACGAATCAGCCCGATCACAGCCAGCACGAGCAGCACGCCAAACAGCGCCACCAGGAGTACCCAATATAGGCGCACCCGCATGCGCGGACGCTTGTACCAAGCCGGACGGTCGGCATTCGGATCCACCAACTGGCGGTATGAAAAGCTGTCGGCCAGCGGACCGGCTACCGCCTCCTGCTGCTCGTAGGGTTGGCTACCCGTGATGGAGAAGAGGAAGGTGCTGTCGTTGGCATATACAGGATAGAAACCGCTCACCGTCAGTTCGGAGAGTTGGTACTGCTCATCGGCCTCGAAGGGCGGGATAAAACTGTTGTGCAGCTGGCGATTCTCAAACTGGTACTGGTACTTGATCGGGATGACGGTGAGCACTGCGTATTCGTCGGCCTTCTGCCAACGCGCCACGACATGCGCATTGTTGGTGCGCTCGTACCACCAACCGGACATCGTATCCGTTCGACGGATATCGTCGGCCGAGAGCCAGTTGTCGGACCAGTAAATCAGTTGTTCACCCTCATAGACATAATAGAGGATATTATCGTCGTTATCCGAACGTACGCACCATTCGTTGAGACTATGACCATCTTTCAGAAAACGCAAGAGACTATCCGCATGCTGCTCGGCCGCAGACTGCTGACTGAGGAGCGTGCGTTGCACGCGATGTGCATCGCGCTTAGGCGTGTGACAAGCGGTGAAACCAACCGCCAAAAACGCCATCATAAGCAAAAAAACATGTGTTTTTCGCATTATTTTCCGAAATCTTTTGCAAATTTACTACTTTTTTTGTACCTTTGCAAGCAAAATCGAAAAAAAATTACATTTTATGCAAATTATAGCTGCTTTTGTGCTCGGATTGTTAACTATTTTGGACCCTTGCACACTTTTTACGTCCATAACGGCTATCGGATACATAGATCGCGAGATTGGCAATCGCCGGAAGGTACTCATCAACGGACTGATGTTCGTTTTGGGTAAGCTGACCACCTATATCCTACTCTCCGTCCCCTTCCTACTGGGGGCACAAACCGAGGGGTTGCAACATATTCTCGGTCACTGGGGCGAACCCATCTTGGCAGGCTTCATGTTGCTTTGCGGCGTCATCCTGCTGCTGAGCGGACATCACCATCAGCACGATCATGGCTTGAGCCGTTGGTTGCAGAACGTGGATGACCGTTCGTCATGGCTGTGGTCGTTCATGCTCGGTATCTTCTTTGCCATCGCTTTCTGTCCCCACCGCCTCATCTACTTCCTCAGTATGATAGATATCATGCTCACGCTGCCTATGTCGTGGGGATGGACCATGCCGGTCATCTTCGGCTTGGCAACGGGCCTGCCTATCATGCTCATTGCCTGGCTGATAAGCTACAGCGCTATTACGGTAGGGCAACTGACTTCCAAGTTGGGCACATTCGAGAAATGGTTCCGCCATATATGCGCCGTGCTCTTCCTGCTGGCCGGTATCTACCTGACGGTACATTGCATCACAGACCCCACACATGAGCATCACCATCACAAGCTCTTTCATATCGAGTTTCCCACCGATCATCATCACCACGACTAAACAATGGCTCGCTCCGAAGGCTTTCAGTTCAAGCAGTTCTATCTGCGTCACGACCGCTGCGCCATGAAGGTAGGCACCGATGGTGTTCTGCTGGGCGCATGGACGCCCGTACCCATAGCCGACGGAACGCAAGTCGTACGCATCCTGGATGTCGGTACCGGGTGTGGACTGATTGCACGCATGCTCATGCAGCGTTGTCCGGAAGCGGAAGTGGAAGGTATCGATATCGACGAAGCGGCGGTAGAGCAAGCTTGCGGGAACGGGGTACGTGCCTTTCAGGCACGATTGCAGGAATGGAAAATGGAAAATGGAAAATGGACAAATGATAAATGGCAAAATGGTAAATTATACGACCTTGTCGTATCCAACCCGCCCTATTTCCGCAACAGTCTGAAAAATCCCGATGCGGGACGGCAGTTGGCCCGTCATACCGACAGCCTCAGCTACGAGGAACTGTTCCTCCATAGCCGCCGTTTGCTCGCCCCGAACGGTCAACTGGCACTCATCCTGCCCGCTGAGGCAGAAGCGGACGTGATCCTGCTGGCGGCGCAACACTCCTTATATTGTACGCGCATGACTCGCGTGTACGGGCGCGCGGGTAAAGCGGCCAAACGTATCCTGCTGCTCTTTGGCCCCGAAAAAACCAACGTACCCGAGACGGATACGTTGGTTCTTGAGTCAGCGGACGGCGGTCGCAGTCCGCAATATAGCGCTTTAGCTAAAGATTTCTATTTATAGCCTATCGCCTGCATAGCCTTTACGGCACCGGAACCTATTCCGGCCGCTATTTGGCGTAGTTGACGGCGCGGGTCTCACGAATCACGGTCACCTTGACCTGACCTGGATAGGTCATCTCGTCCTGGATACGTTTAGCCAGGTCGAACGACAGCAGCTCGGTATCCTTGTCGGATATCTTGTCAGCACCGACGATGACGCGCAGTTCACGACCGGCCTGCAGCGCATAGGTCTTGATGACGCCCGGATAAGAGCGTGCCATATTCTCCAGGTCGTTCAGACGCTTCACGTAGGTCTCTACGATCTCACGACGTGCACCGGGACGGGCACCCGAGATAGCATCGCAGGCCTGTACGATAGGAGCGATCAAGGTCTCCATCTCGCACTCATCGTGGTGCGCACCTACAGCATTGCAGATATCCGGCTTCTCGCCGTACTTCTCACACATCTTCATACCAATCTCTGCGTGCGGCATCTCCAGATCCTCTTCGGCCACCTTGCCGATATCATGCAAGAGGCCGGCACGACGTGCTCGCTTGGGATTGATACCCAGTTCGCTAGCCATCGCAGCACATAGATTGGCTGTCTCGCGCGAGTGCTGCAAGAGGTTCTGACCGTACGACGAACGGTACTTCATACGACCTACCATACGGATTAGCTCCGGATGCAAGCCGTGGATACCAAGGTCAATCGTGGTACGCTTACCGGTCTCAATGATCTCCTCCTCGATCTGCTTCTTCACCTTAGCTACCACTTCCTCGATACGTGCGGGGTGGATACGACCGTCTTGCACCAGTTGGTGGAGCGACAGACGTGCTATCTCACGACGTACGGGATCGAAGGCGGACAGCGTGATAGCCTCCGGCGTATCATCCACCACGATCTCCACACCCGTTGCGGCCTCAAGGGCACGGATATTACGGCCCTCACGACCGATGATACGTCCCTTGACCTCGTCATTCTCGATATGGAAGATCGAAACGGTGTTCTCTGCGGCCGTCTCGCTGGATACACGCTGGATGGTCTGGATAATGATTTTCTTTGCCTCCTTGGAAGCCGTCATGCGAGCATCGTCCATGATCTCGTTGATATAGCTCATCGCGTTGGTCTTGGCCTCGTCCTTGAGGGCCTCAACGAGTTGCTTCTTAGCTTCCTCAGCCGAGAGACCGCTGGCAGCCTCCAGTTGCTGCTGAGCCTGGTGATGCATTTTGTCTATCTCCTGGGTCTTAAACTCAACGGCTTTGAGTTGCTGATCCAACTGCTGGTTGCGTTGCTGCAAGTCGTTCTGCTGGCGTTGTAATTCGCCTTGACGTTGATTGAGTTGCTGCTCACGTTGCTGCAGACGTTGATCCTGCTGTTGTTGCTTGCGCTCGTGCTCGCTCACTAGTTTCTCGTGCTCAAGCTTGAGGGCGATGAATTTCTCCTTGGCTTCCACGATCTTGTTCTTCTTGATCATCTCGGCTTCCTCTTCGGCCTTTTTGACCAAGCCCATGCTCGTGAAACGCACGATCATGAAACATATGCCGGCTCCAAGCAGGAGAGATACAATTCCGATAATTACTACTACTGATACAGATAATGACATAAATAATTGGATTTTAAGTGTTAATTTTCCGACTCGGCCGGGGCGTCTTCCAGGTCGGGACGATCCTCTGCCAAGCGTTGCAATACCTGTTGATTGAGTGCTGCCAACTCCTGCTCTACGGGTTGCAGGTCCTTCTCATGCGCATCGCTCCGCCAGTTGACAGCCAACTGGAGCGCGACGTACATCCATAGCTGCTCGGTGGTAGCCGTAGGCATGGCCTTGCGGAAGTACTGGTAGCGCTGATTCAGCAGCTTAGCGCCCTCGCGATAGAAGGGCTCTTGGGCGGCATCAATGCGGAGCGACACGGGATGCGTGTCGAGTTGCAGACGAATATTTAACTGTTCAGGCATGCGTGCGTTTACTGACTAAGTATCTCCATCGTATGGTCAATCTGGGATATCAACTGCGTCAGGCGACGACGCGCCGCATCGCGCTCCTCGGGCGTACCCGTGATGGCACTGGCCAGACGGAGACGACTGTACTGGGTCTCCAGTTCCGCCAGTTCCTGGTGCGAACGCAGGATCTCCTCGCGCTGACTCTTATTAGCCTCCCGCAAACGACGATTCTCCTCACGCAGCTCATCATACCGCATGAGAAGAACTCGTATATTCTCCGAGAGTTGCTCCAGCTGTTCCATCCGACAGATGATAGGATGTTTTTAGAACGAATAGCCTACACCCAGACCGATCATTCCCTTGAACTGAACGCGCTCAGCCTCATCGCCTGCCTTGTTGGCAATCTTGACGCCGTTGTAGTAACGCAGGTCGGTCGAGAGGGTCACCTGGAGGCACTTGAGGAACTGATAACTCAGGTTGACGGTCCAATCCACATCAAAGTTACCGAAGCGACGGTTGTTGTCGCGGAAGCCGAGGTATTTGTAGGTAGCCTCCGGGTAGGTAGCACCAGTCCCTAGGTCGGCATACATATCGCCGGTGGCTTTCTCTTCATACACGCGCGTCTTATCCCATGCATAGGGAGTGTAGAGGCCCAGCGTGGTCTGGAGCTTAAAGTCCTTGTAGGTGTAGTTGATCGCACCCTTGATGTTCAAACCGAGCTCGGCACGGGTGTTCTTCTCATACGATTTGTTGACCTTGCCGGTGGTCTCGTCGGTGTTGTAACGCCAAACAGCGTATTTGTCCTTGAGAGCATATTCCAGTCCGGTAGCACCATAGGCAGCCTCCTCAGCGGCGCTGAGCTGGTACATGCCGGCTTTCTGATAGTCCGCCTTGTCGGCGAAATACTGATTCATCTTCGGGCCTACCACCACAGTAGTCAGACGACCTGCCACCGGAGAGAGGTAGAGCGAGAAGTCGGCTCCGTTCACCGAAGTCTTCCAGTCCACACCGACAGACACATCGATATAGCCCGGCGCCATGAACTTAGATACGATAGGATCTGCATCCGCCGTACCGTTGTAGTTCAAACCCGGAGCAAACTGGGTGTTGAATGCACCCAAGACGGTCAGATACCAATTCTTCTTAAACTCCCAACCGAACTTGGTAGCCAAACTGATCTTATCGTTCGATTTCTGCAACTTGTCATACTCCTGATCAATCCAGCTCAGACCGTACTCCAGGTCCAGGTTGGTATCCCATGCGATATTGTTGCCGTGGTAGAGCAGACGCAGACGCGTATAGGCCACGCCATTGATATTGTTGTTACCACCGGCTGCCCAGTTGAACAATCCGGTAGCAGCGGCATTGAGTCCCACTGAACCAGAGAACTTCCACGCCTTGTCGCCGGTATCTACTTTCTCCAAATCCTTCTTGGCTTTCTCAGCCGCGCTTACCTGCGACTGTACGGCCGCTTTATCCACCTCTTGCGCCTGCACGTTCAGTGCCAGGACTGTCAGCGCGAGAAAAAATACATGTTTTGATTTCATATGCTTTCTTCGTTTATTTGTAATAGGTTAACATCTGTTTCCGCACCCGACTATATCGAATGCGTCTGCAAAATTACAAAAAATAATTGGAATACGCAAGCGCGCACGCATAAAGAGTGCAAAAAAAGCCTAAAAAAACAATTTTTCTACAAAAAAAATCAATTTCTATACGCATATATCAGAAAAAAGCAGTAATTTTGTAGCGTGAATTATTATCCGGTAATCCGGACATATAGAAACGAATAAAATTATATACGATATGAGAAACATATTCAAGCAAGGTTTGTGCATTGTGATCGGCTGCCTCATGGCCTGTACGGCATGGGCTACGGACGCCACGTTTACAATGACTAGTATCTTCGACGGAAACGGTCTGTCATTTAACGTAACATCTCCGGTTGCGGCCACCGTTTCCTCTAACACCTCCAAGAGCAACGCCAAAGCAGGCAAACTCGGCAGTGATGGCCATTATTTTGAAATTGTACTGTCCGGCAACACCTTTACGGCGGCCAGCATCAATGGTTTTATCAACACCACCAATACAAGCAAGAACTGGGCTTTTCAGTTCAGTACGGATGGTGGTACCAATTGGAGCGCTGAGGTGACGCAAGCCAACGACGGCAATAAGACTGCACATGATATTCCTGTGACCGTTACGATTCCCGCCAATGCGAACGGTTTTCGCGTAGTACGTCGTGCCGGTACATCTTCGCAGGTGAACTCTATCACCCTGACATTGGGCGAAGGCGGCAGCGTAACGCCTCCGGCTCCGGTATCCGTAACGGGTGTGTCGCTCAACAAGAACGCCACGACTATTGCTATCGGTGCCAACGAGACCTTGACGGCCACTATCACGCCGGCCAATGCAGATAACCAGGCCGTAACGTGGTCGAGCAACAACACGGCGGTAGCCACCGTCAACCAGACCGGTAAGGTAACGGGCGTAAGCGCCGGTACAGCCACTATCACCGTCACCACTCAGGATGGCAACAAGACCGCCACCTGTACCGTCACCGTACCTGATCCCTCTGCCGACCCGGTAGCCGTAACGGGCGTGTCGCTCAATAAGACGAGCACGTCGCTGACAGTAGGCGCTACAGAGACGCTGACAGCCACCGTAGCACCCGCCAACGCCGCCAACCAGGCCGTTACATGGTCGAGCAACAACACGGCGGTAGCCAGCGTAGATCAGACCGGCAAGGTAACGGGCGTAAGCGCCGGTACAGCCACTATCACCGTGACGACCCAGGATGGCAACAAGACAGCAACGTTTACCGTAACGGTCTCGGCAGCCGTTACGCCTACCGTACCGCAATCCGGCCTCATCATCCACGTACCGGAAGTATATGAAGACAAACTCTTAGCAGGCGGTTACAACACGCCCCTCACCGTAGTCAACGGACGTGAGTATGAGGTATATTACACCGAGCGTACCGCAGACGGCGACTACCCGACCTTCTCCACCACCCTCGCCTCGGAAGGCAAAGCGACGGGTATCAGCGGCTCTACGTCCAAGACGGAGAACGTAGGACGGGATGGTGACAAGTGGTTCCAAGGTACCGTTTACAGCCACTCGGAGTGTAAGAATGCAACGGATATAGACGAGTTTGATTTCGAGACCAAGATGATACGTGAGCACCGTCTGAGTAAAGACAACACCTACCAGTTCCACGTACAGGGCTTTGACCAGTTCTCGCTGTGGGGCATGGATAAGAAGCTGGATCCCAAGAACGGCAACCAGGTGTTCGTGGTTAAGATCGACGGCGTAGAACAAGCTACGGATGCATCGCTCTACAACACCACGGCATACACCGTTCGCCGTTACAATATGACCACTGGTGAGCACCTCATCGAGATATCCACCACCTGTACCGGTTCCAACGTATGCTACATGGGCGGTTTCTCGCTCCGCGTAGCCCAAGAGCCGCGTACCAAGTGGCTCAAGGGTAATGACTCTACGCAGGTAGTGCTACAGACCACCTCGCCGAAAAACGTATTCTACTACACCAAGTACAACAGCATGGGCGAGACCCGTCTGGTATGGGAAGGACAGGAAGCCACCGGCATTGCACTGAGCACGCGGACACAGGATGCGCTGGGCGATACGCTCGTGCTGGGCGGAACGGCCAACTGCCCCGTAGGTGAGTATCGCTACAACGTCATCGCCTACTACAATGGCGTAGAGACCAGTCGTGTCAAGGGTAAATTCCGTGTAGCTTCCGACATCCAGGCTACCTCGGAAATAGATATAGATGCTTACCAGAACGAGGAGATGGACCAGATCACCTTCAAGTACTACGCCCTCTCGGCCGACGATGTCCAGCTGACCTGGCCTAACGGACAGCCGCAAGGTATCTCCGGCAACGGAAACAATGGTAAGTATATCATCGGCGGTACACCGAACGTCTCGGGAACGTTGCCCCAGACCTTCCCCTTCACGATCACGGTAGCTGGCGCAGACTCCATTATTCAAGGTAAGATCACCATCAAAGCACTGGACTATGGGCAGAATGCCGTGCTCTATCTGTATAAGAACAACAAGGCATACGTCAAAGACGGCGTCTATAAATACCTGGACGGTGCCGGCAAGTATAATCTCATCGCCCGCAGGGCCAAAGAGGACGGTTTGCGTCCCGCCGTTCAGTATGCCAACTATAAATGGGTGCTGATCTCCGAGGATGTGGATGCCGACAACCAAGAAGCTTTGGCCTTGGCACGCGGCGAAAGCGACCTGCCCGTTCTGAGCATGAAGTCGTTCTCCTACACGCCGGGTCGTCTGAACTGGGGTGAACCTAACAACGGTTCGCTCACCATGGAGGAGGGACGTTATATCACCGTACAGCGTGCCGACCACCCCATCTTCCAGGCGCTGGGTAAGCAGCGCGGCGATCGCATCATGGTGCTGGATACCGTAGTGGGCAAAGGCCTGATGCCGGTAGCAGTAAACTTCAGCGGCACGCTCTGTCTCGCAACCGCACGCACCCGCAGCATCGACGACTACTATGCCGACGGTCCGGAAGAGACCTTCCTGCACGAGGTGCCGTCCGATATGCATGGCGGTAGGAAATACATCTGTCTGCCTATCGGATTGGAGGGCAGCAACTACCTGAGTTCGCAAGGCAAGAAGCTCATCGACGAGACGATCAAGTACCTGCTCGGCACGCAAGCCACGATCACCCTACCCGACCTGGCTATCACCGACTTCCGCATCGGCAACTACGTGGGTCGCATCAACGATAGCGAGAACCTGATCCTCGTTCCGGTCCTCCAGAGCGATAGCGACCTCATGAAGACGGCCGTGCCGCAAATCACCTTGGCCAGCCCGCTGACCCACGTTACGCCTGCCGTCAGCAACGAGGACGGTTCGGTGGATTTCTCCAACTGGCACTACGGCGTACGCTATACCGTCAGCGACTATATCAACACGCGCTCCTACGACGTGCTCGTCCAGCTCTACGATCCACAAGGTATTGATGCTGTCTATACACCGGGCGAATGGGTGAATATCTATGATATGCAAGGTCGGAAGTTAACCACGACCAACGAAGATATTCGTCAGATGGCACTTCCGACCGGTGTCTATATCGTCGTTACCGAGAACGGTACGTTCAAGCTGACACGTTAGTTGCGAAAACCGAGTTGGCCGTCTTTTAGTTCGACCACTACCGGTTTCTGCTGATCTACTTTCCCTGCAATGATAGCGCGACTCAGTTCGTTGAGTACCAGTCGTTGCAGGGCTCTTTTTACAGGACGCGCACCGAACTGCGGATCGTATCCCTCGTGAGCGATATAGTCTATCGCATCGTCCGTGACGCGCAGGTCCACGCCGTTCTGCATCAGCATCTTATGTATGCCGGCTATCTGCAATCCAACGATATCGCGAATCTCCTTTTCGTTCAGCGGCTCAAAGAGGATGGTCTCGTCGATACGATTCAGAAATTCCGGACGGATCGTCTGGTGCAATAGACCCAATACCTGCTGACGCGTCGTTTCACGATCTACGCCCTTCTCCTCGTTCTCACGGATCAGGCTCGAACCCAAATTAGAGGTCAGGATGATGAGCGTGTTCTTAAAGTTGACCGTACGTCCCTTATTGTCCGTCAGCCGACCATCGTCCAGCACCTGTAGCAGCACGTTGAACACATCCGGATGGGCCTTCTCTATCTCGTCAAAGAGCACCACGCTATACGGCTTACGACGTATCGCTTCGGTCAGCTGACCACCCTCGTCATAGCCTACGTATCCCGGAGGCGCACCGATGAGTCGGGTGGCCGAGAACTTCTCCTGGTACTCGCTCATATCGATACGGGTCATCATGTTCTCGTCGTCAAAGAGGTAGTCGGCCAGGGCCTTGGCCAGTTCGGTCTTACCTACGCCCGTCGTACCCAGGAAGATGAAGCTGCCGATCGGTCGCTTCGGGTCCTGCAGACCGGCACGGCTTCGACGTATCGCATCCGATACGGCCTTGATGGCCTCGTCCTGACCTACCACGCGCTTGTGGAGTTCTTCCTCCAAGTGCAGCAGCTTGTCGCGCTCGGACTGCATCATCTTCGTCACGGGGATACCCGTCCAGCGGGCTACTATCTCGGCGATATCGTCTTCGTCCACTTCCTCCTTGATGAGCGTGTCTTGGCTGATGGCATGTAGCGAGTCTTGCGCTGCCTTGATATTGGCTTCTGCGGCTGGTATCTGGCTATAGCGTATCTCGGCCACCTTGCCGTACTCGCCCTCACGCTCGGCCACCTCGGCCTGATGCTTGAGTGTCTCGATACGCGCTTTCTCATTCTGGATGGTGGCTACATAGCCTTTCTCCTTGTTCCAGCGCGCATTCAGTTCGGCCGACTGCTGCTTGAGTTCCGAGAGTTGTTTCTCTATCTCGCCAAGTTTGGCTTCGTTCTTATCACGTTTGATGGCCTCGCGCTCGATCTCCAGTTGCTTGATCTGGCGGTCCAGCGTATCGATCTCCTCGGGCTTGGAATCCACCTCCAGACGCAACTTGGCAGCCGCCTCGTCGATCAGGTCGATAGCCTTATCCGGCAGGAAACGATCCGTGATATACCGGTTGGAGAGCGTCACGGCCGCAATGATGGCATCGTCCTTGATACGCACCTTGTGATGTGTCTCATAGCGCTCTTTGAGGCCACGCAGAATACTGATCGTAGCGGCTTCATCCGGCTCGTCCACCATGACGATCTGGAAACGACGTTCCAATGCCTTGTCGGTCTCGAAGTATTTTTGATACTCATCCAATGTGGTCGCACCGATGGCACGCAGCTCGCCACGTGCCAGCGCCGGCTTCAAGATATTAGCGGCATCCATTGCGCCGCTGGTCTTGCCCGCACCTACAAGCGTATGTATCTCATCAATGAAGAGGATGATCTCGCCCGAAGCTTGTACCACCTCGTTGATCACGCCCTTCAGTCGTTCCTCAAACTCTCCTTGGTATTTCGCACCCGCGATGAGCGCACCCATATCCAGCGAGTAGATCTTTTTCTGTTTCAGGTTTTCCGGCACGTCGCCTCGTACGATACGATGGGCCAGGCCCTCGGCAATAGCGGTCTTACCCACACCTGGTTCACCGATGAGGATAGGATTGTTCTTCGTCCTGCGGCTCAATATCTGGAGCACGCGACGTATCTCATCATCACGTCCGATGACGGGATCGAGTTTGCCTTGTGAAGCCCGTTCGCAAAGATTGATGGCGAACTTCTGCAAGTTTTCGTTTTGATTCGTGTTCTGATTCATAGTTGTGTGTTGTTTAGTTTAACATTTTGCACACTATGTATCAAAACGTGTTCCAATCCGGGCAGAACTGCCATTTTGTCAGTCCCGCCCGGATTCGTTTATTTCGTCAGCGCAACCAGTCCGGCGCTCGATCCTACGATGGTGGGCGAGGTGCTGTCCGTCATCCGTCAGTTAGCTAAGAGTGGCCTCACCATGCTCATCGTCACCCACGAGATGCGATTTGCCCAGGATGTCAGCTCGCAACGAAGGGCATCGACTATTCATATTACTACGAGCAGGAGGAATAACAACTCCTTCACTCCTTAACTCCTACTCCTCCAGCACAATCCTCCGGGGTTGTGCTTTTTTTGTAAATCTTTTACAAAAATTTGCGTATATCAAAAAAAAAGCACTACCTTTGCAGCGGATTTGTATAACAGACTATACAAAATGCGATTAAATTTGTATAATCAATAATACACAAAAAGGCAATATGCAACGGTTATTTCAACTTCAAGAGCAGTTAGCAACAAATTGCCACTTTGGATTATCGGATTCCTATATTAATGTAACAAAA
>DFGU01000078.1:0-16040 GCA_002371785.1 Bacteroidales bacterium UBA3742 | reverse complement strand
CGGATTAGATGCCGAGGGAAGCTTTCAGGGCCGGAACGCGGGCTTCGGCTGCAGCGGTTGCTGCCTTGTAGCCTGCTGCATCGGGCGTAGGCATCTTGGCCGGGATCTCGAAGTAGAACTTGATCTTAGGCTCGGTACCCGACGGACGAACGCTGACCTTCAGACCACCTTCGGTGAAGTACTGCAGCACGTTACTCTTGGCGTTGAGCGCCATCTTGATCTCCGACTTGCGCCACTCGCCATCTACGAGTTCTTGCTGCTCAGAGAGCTGGAAGTCCTTGATCTTAACCACCTTCTCACCAGCGATCTCCTTAGGCGGGTTCTGACGGTAGTTGACCATCATAGCCTGGATCTCCTCGGCGCCTGTCTTACCCGGACGAACGACGTTGACGGTCGTCTCACGCTGGAAGCCGAACTCGTTGTAGATATTGATCAGGTACTCGTAGAGCGACATACCCTGGTCCTTAGCGGCCGCAGCGATCTCGCAGATGAGGCAGATAGCCGAGGGCGAGCACTTGTCGCGCACACCATCAAAGCCGAGCCATCCGAACGACTCCTCGCCACCACCGATGTACTTATGGGTACCTTCCCACATACGGATACGGTTGGCAATCCACTTGAAGCCGGTGTACTCATCGGTGAGGGTGACACCCTCCTTATCAGCCATGCGGCGGATCACCTCGGTAGTCACGATGGTCTTCACGAGATACATGTCGGGACGCATCTTGCCGAGACGTTTCAGGGCCTTGATGTTGTAGTAAGCGAACATCATGCAGGTCTGGTTGCCATTGATGATGATCCACTCGTCGTTCTCGTCGCGGCATACGATAGCGATACGATCGGCATCGGGGTCGCTGGCGATAACGAGGTCGGCATTGAGCTTGGTTCCGAGCTTCATACCCAGGGTCATAGCCTCGGCATTCTCGGGATTAGGCGAAACAACGGTCGGGAAGTTGCCATCGATGACCATCTGCTCGGGCACTACGTGGATATTCTCGAATCCCCAGGAGCGGAGGCACATCGGGATAATCTGGCGTCCGGCGCCGTGGAGCGGCGTATAGACGATATTCAGATCCTTATGGCGCAGGATGACGTCCTGGTCGACCATACAGGTCTTGACAGCCTGCATGTAGTCGTAGTCCATCTCGCCACCGATGATCTCGATCAGGTCCGGATTGGCGTTCCACTTAACGTCGGCCATGGTTACCTTGTTGACCTCGTCGATGATGCCCTTGTCGTGCGGCTGGAGCACTTGCGAACCATCCTCCCAGTAAGCCTTGTAACCGTTGTACTCACGCGGGTTGTGGCTGGCGGTGACGTTGACACCACCCTGGCACTTGAGGTGACGGATAGCGAAGCTCACCTCCGGCGTAGGACGCAGACTCTCAAAGAGATATACCTTGATATCATTGGCCGAGAAGATGTTGGCAACGGTCTCAGCAAACAGACGTCCGTTGTTGCGGCAATCGTGACCAACGACGACAGCCACCTGGCCGTTCTGTACGTTCTTGAAGCCGCCTTCGCGCTGCACCTTCAGCAGGTAATTGGCATAGCCCTGGGTAGCCTGGGCTACGATATACTTGTTCATACGGTTGGTGCCGGGGCCCATGATACCACGCAGACCGCCGGTACCAAACTCAAGCGTACGATAGAAGCTATCGATGAGTTCGGTCTTGTCCTCAGCCTCCATCATCGCCTTCACTTGTGCGCGGGTTTCCGCATCGAACGGTTCGCGAGTCCATACCTCGGCTACCGCCATTACTTGTTTCAGTTCTTCGTTCATGATTGATTTCAGGTTTATTAGTTGATAGTTTATTGGTTGATCAGTTTCTTACTTGGCGATGACCAAGTAGTAGGCTTTCTTGCCTTTCTGGAAGAGCAGGTACTTGCCGTTGAGCAGGGCCGCATCGGTGATGGGTGTCTGCGGGTCGGTCAGTTTCTCCTTGTTCATCGAGAAGCCGTTAGCCTGGATCATCTTGCGTGCTTCGCCCTTGGAGGGGAAGATATGGGTCTTCTCTGCCAATAGGTCGAGCGGACCGATACCGGCACGCAGGTCGTCCATCGCGATCTCGTACTGCTCTACGCCATTGAAGATATCCAGGAAGGTCTCCTCGTCCAGGGCACGGAGTGCGTCGGCCGTGGTGTTGCCAAAGAGGATATTGCTGGCCTCGACCGCTGCGTTGTAGTCGGCTTCGGAGTGGACCATACAGGTGACTTCCTTAGCCAGACGCTTCTGGAGCGCACGCATATGCGGCGCCGCATCGTGCTCGGCGATGAGGGCCTCGATCTCCTCGCGGCTGAGCGAGGTGAAGATCTTGATATAGCGCTTGGCATCGTCGTCGGAGACGTTCATCCAGAACTGGTAGAACTTATACGGACTGGTATATTTGCGGCTGAGCCATACGTTGCCCGACTCGGTCTTACCGAACTTACCGCCATCGGCCTTGGTGATGAGCGGACAGGTGAGCGCATAGGCGTCGTTGCCCGTCATCTTCTTGATGAGCTCGGTACCGGTGGTGATATTGCCCCATTGATCGGAGCCACCCATCTGCAGCTTGCAATTCTTGTGCTGATTCAGATAGACGAAGTCGTAGCCCTGGAGCAACTGGTAGGTGAACTCGGTGAACGACATACCCTGCGAGAACTCGCCGTTGAAGCGCTTCTTGACCGAATCCTTGGCCATCATATAGTTGACCGTGATCAGTTTGCCCACGTTGCGGGCGAAGTCGAGGAAGGTATAGTCCTTCATCCAGTCGTAGTTGTTGACCAGTTCGGCCGCGTTGGGTGCATCGGAGTTGAAGTCGAGGAAGTGCTCGAGTTGTTCGCGAATACACTGTACGTTGTGGCGCAGGGTCTCTTCGGTGAGCAGGTTGCGCTCGGCCGACTTGCCGGACGGGTCGCCAATCATACCGGTAGCTCCACCGAGCAGGGCGATGGGCTTGTGGCCGCATGCCTGCAGGTGGCGCAGCATCATGATGCCGCAGAGGTGACCGATATGCAGACTATCCGCCGTGGGGTCGATCCCCACATAGGCGGTAGTCTGTTCTTTCATCAGTTGCTCTTCGGTACCGGGCATGATGTCGTGGAGCATGCCCCTCCAGCGCAATTCTTCTACGAAGTTTTTCATCGTGGGAGATTAACGCAGTTTCTTGTAACCGTATTGTGCACGTGCACCGAGTTGCTCCTCGATGCGGATGAGCTGGTTGTACTTAGCCATACGGTCGGTACGGCTGAGCGAACCGGTCTTGATCTGGCCCGAGTTGGTAGCTACAGCGATGTCAGCAATCGTCGTATCCTCGGTCTCACCCGAACGGTGGGAGGTAACGGTGGTATAGCCGTGACGGTGTGCCATCTCGATAGCGTCGAGGGTCTCGGTGAGCGAACCGATCTGGTTCACCTTGATGAGGATGGAGTTAGCAGCACCCATCTTGATACCCTTCTCCAGGAACTTGACGTTGGTAACGAACAGGTCGTCGCCCACGAGCTGGCAGCGGTCGCCGATACGCTTGGTGAGCAGTACCCAGTTGTCCCAGTCGTTCTCGTCCAGACCGTCCTCGATAGAGTCGATCGGATACTTGGTGATCAGGTGCTCCAGGAAGTCGATCTGCTCAGCAGCAGTCAGCTTCTTGCCGTTCGGATCTTTCTTCTTGCCGTCCTTGAGCTGACGATAGTCGTAGAACCACTCGCCGTTCTCGCAGGTAGCGAACTCGCTGGCAGCGCAGTCCATAGCGATCTTAACGTCCTTACCCGGCTCGTAGCCAGCGTCCTTGATAGCCTGGATGATGCTGTCCAGCGCGTCCTCGATGCCATTCAGTGCGGGAGCGAAACCACCCTCGTCACCTACTGCGGTGCTCAGACCACGCTTCTTCAACAGCTTAGCCAGTGCGTGGAATACCTCGGCACCCATGCGGATAGCCTCACGCTCGTTGGGAGCACCTACCGGACGGATCATGAACTCCTGGAAAGCGATCGGAGCGTCGGAGTGTGCACCACCGTTGATGATATTCATCATCGGAACGGGCAGTACGTGACCGTTAGCACCACCGATATAGCGATACAGCGGAATCTCCAGGTAGTTGGCAGCTGCGTGAGCGCAAGCCAGGCTGACGCCCAGGATAGCGTTAGCACCCAGTTTCGACTTGGTAGGCGTGCCGTCGAGCTCCAGCATCTTCTCGTCGATAGCGCGTTGCTCCAGTACGGAATAACCCATCAATGCGGGAGCGATGATGGTGTTGACATTCTCAACAGCCTTCAGGGTACCCTTACCCAGGTAGCGACCCTTGTCGCCGTCACGAAGCTCCAGGGCCTCGTTCTCACCCGTAGATGCACCCGACGGAACGCTTGCGCGACCCATCACACCACAGTCCAAAGTAACTTCTACCTCAACGGTAGGATTTCCGCGCGAGTCCAAAATCTCGCGAGCATGTACGTCTTGAATAAACATAGATTTAAATTTTTGATTTTTGATTTATTATTTGTGATTTAAAATTTTCCATTTTCCATTTCCCATTTTCCATTCCCCACAATTCCGACTACAAAGTTACGACATTTTTCGCACCTATGCAAATCTTAAGTTAAGATTGGCATATTCAGTTTGCAATTTTCATTCGCGCGGCAGGTAGGGTGCGTAGAACTGCTTGATGGAGTCGCACAGATGACGCGGATTGCGCAGCAGGGGACGCGTGGAGTAGAACACCTCACCCTCGATGCCGGGGATGGTGCGATTCAGGTGCATCTGGCGCACGATCTCGTTGCCATTTTGCCATGCTGCCGCCTCGCCCTTACGACCGATGCGGTAGGGCGCCATGCCGATATACAGACGCGTCCGGAAGCGGTTCTCGGCCCACCAATGGCACAGGTGCTCATAGTCGGCCAGGCGATGACCAATCTCCCAGTAGAGCTGGGGTACGACATAGTCGATCCAGCCCTCTTGCATCCAGAGGCGTATGTCGGCATAGAGTTTGTCGTAGTTGGTGAGTGCCTTGGTATGGCTGCCGAGCGTATCCTCGCTGTAGTTGCGCCATACGCCGAAGGGCGAGATACCGAACTGCACCTCGGGCTTGATGGCCTTGATGGTGTCGTGCAGTTCGCGGATGACCATATTGGTATTGTTGCGACGCCAGTCGCCCAAGTCCTGGAAGCCGCGCGGGTACTTACGGAAGGTAGCCTCGTCGGGGAAGACCTGTCCCTGAACGGGGTACGGATAGAAATAGTCGTCCATATGGACGCCCTGGATATCATAGCGGCGCACCAGGTCGGCCACGACGCGGCATATCCACACACGCGTAGAGTCGAGTCCCGGATTGAAATACCACTGGCCGTTATACCGCAGGAACCACTCCGGATGGCGGTTGATGACGTGGGAGCGATGGAGCGACTCGCGGGTCATAGCACCCTGGGTGACACGATAGGGATTGAGCCATACGTGCACATCCATATGGCGGCGATGCGCCTCATCCACAGCGAATTGCAGCGGGTCGTACGGCAACTGTCCGGCCCACTCGCCCTGCTTGCCAGTCAACCAATGGGAGAGGGGTTCCAGATCGGAACGATAGAGCGCATCGGCGGTAGGACGCACCTGGAGGATGATGGTGTTGAGCCCCATCTCGGAGAGCGAGTCCAGGATGCCGCAGAGGTCCTCCATCTGCTGGATGGTATTGCCGCGCGAAGAGGGCGTAGGCCAGTCGATACCGGCTACGGAAGCTATCCAAGCGGCGCGGAAAGGTATGGTCACGCGCATCTGCGCCCCCAGAGAGAGGGTCAGCATCAGCGCCAGGAGTATGGTAGAGAATCGTTTCATCATGTGGTGAGCAATTGTATCTGGCCGTCCGCCACGCAGAAGATACGCGCCTCGGGATCGGGACGCAGGATATCCGTCAGGTGCTGGCGGTCGGTGTCGGTTATGAATATCTGGCCGAACTCGGGTCGCTTGACCATGCGCACGATACGCGCTACGCGTTCGGAGTCCAGTTTGTCGAAGATGTCGTCCAGGAGGAGGATGGGTTTTTGGTCGTTAGTCGTTAGTCGTTGGCTGATGTACAGCGCCTGGGCCAGTTTCATCGATAGCAGGTAGGTCTTCTGCTGTCCCTGGGAGGCGACGCGCTTGAGCGGATAGTCGCCCAGCATCATCTGCAGTTCGTCCTTATGCACACCCTGGCTGGTCCAGCCGAGGATGAGGTCGCGCTGACGCGTGGAGAGGTAGGCGGCCCGCAGGTCGCGGGTATGGAGCTGGCTCTGATAGATGAGCGAGACCTGCTCTGCCCCACCCGACAGTTCGTCGTATAGTTCCTGGAAGATCGGCACGAAGCGACTGATAAACTGCTCACGGGCCGAGAAGATATATTGGGCCGAAGGGATCATCTGCTCCTCCAGCACCTCGAACAGGTCCCACGCCACCTCCGGCGCATCCTGGTACTGCTTGAGCAGGGCGTTGCGCTGTTTGAGCAAGGCGCTATAGCGCGTGATATGCTCCAGGTACTGTTTGTCCAATTGGGAGATAACGCTATCCATGAAGCGGCGCCGTTCGTCGGAGCCCTCCTCGATGAGCTGGTGGTCGGCGGGCGAGACCATGACGAGCGGGATGAGACCGATATGGTCGATGAGTCGCTTATAGTCCTTGCGATCACGCCGGAACTGCTTCTTCACACCACGCCTGAGCCCGCAGGAGACAGTCATCATTTCATCATTGAGCGTCAGCGGCTCATTGAGCAAGTTTTGCTCGCGACTCATTTTATATACGCCTTGCACCATGGCCATTTCCTGGTCGTGGGTGATATTGAGCGAGTCCTGGGTGGTATAGGCCGACTTGGTAAAACTGAGCATATAGATGGCGTCGAGCACGTTGGTCTTGCCCTGCCCGTTCAGACCGATCAGGCAGTTGAGCTTGGGCGCGAAGGTCATCGACGCCTCGCGGATGTTGCGATAGTTGAGTATGTTCAGTTCTGTGAGGATCATATCTCAGATCCGCCATGCATGGCGGATGCTAGGCATATAGGTTAACGTCTTCTGCTGTGATGGTGGGTCCTGCGAGGATGATGAGGCGCTCTACCACGTTGCGCAGCTGGCGGATATTGCCGGTCCAGGAGCGTGCCTGGAGTGCCCGGATAGCAGCCTCGTCAAAGGCCTTGACAGCAATACGTTGCTCGCTGCATATCTGTTCGGCGAAGTAGCTGACCAGCAGCGGAATATCCTCTTTGCGATCGTCCAGCGCCGGCACCTGGATAGGGATGACGTTGAGACGATGGTAGAGGTCCTCGCGGAAATTGCCCTGACGGATCTCGGCCTCCAGGTCCTTGTTGGTAGCGGCGATGACGCGCACGTCCACCTTGATGGCTTTGTCGGAGCCTACACGCGTGATCTCCGACTCCTGCAGGGCGCGCAGCACCTTGGTCTGAGCGGCAAGGCTCATATCGCCTATCTCGTCGAGGAAGAGCGTACCGCCATCGGCCTGTTCAAACTTACCGGCACGGTCCTTGACGGCACCGGTGAACGAGCCCTTCATATGGCCGAACAGCTCCGACTCGATCAGTTCGCCCGGTATGGCGGCGCAGTTGACCTCCACCATAGGTTGCGAGGCACGCGACGAACCCGCATGCAGCAGGCGTGCTACCACCTCCTTGCCCGAACCGTTCGGACCCGTGATCATGACGCGGGCCTCGGTGGGCGCCACCTTATCTATTATATCGCGTACGCGCGCGATAGCCGGCGACTCGCCCACCATCTGCTGACCGCCCTGAGCCTGCACACGGCGGCGCAGTTGCGTGGTCTCCTGCTTAAGCGATTTCTGCTCCAGGGCGTTCTTGGTGGTGACCAGCAGTCGATTGAGATCGATCGGCTTCTCGATGAAGTCGTAGGCGCCGGTCTTGATGGCCTGCACAGCCGTCTCTATATCGCCATGCCCGGAGATCATCACCACGGGGCAGTCTGAACTCTCGCCATTCGTCCCTTCGCCATTCGCCTTCAGGTGCGACAGCAACTCCATGCCATCCATCTCCGGCATCTTGATATCGGAGAAGATGAGGTCGTAGGCTTTCTTCTGCGCCATTTCGAGGCCCGTTTTGCCGTTTTCGGCCACCTCTACATCGTGGCCTTCGTCGGTCAGAATCTCGCGCAAGGTGTTGCGAATACCGCGCTCGTCGTCTATGATTAGCAATTTAGCCATATAAATCCAAATTAGGCCACAAAATTACAACTTTTTTTCGAAATATGCAAGTAAATTGCAAATAATATTTTTTTTTGTCGAAAAACTTGCGTATATGGTTTTTTTGTTGTACCTTTGCAGCGAATATGTGAAACAACGAATATTTTATGTTATACAACATATTTTAAAAAAACAAAACACTTTTTTTAACAAAAATCTTTTAAAATTATGAAGAAATTTTTCTCATTTGTAGCTGCTGCGTTTGTAGCACTGACAATGAATGCTCAGACAATCTCTGTTGCTGACGCTATCACAGCAGGTATGGCATTGGATTCCGCAGCCACTTCGGAAGCTACGTACACCATCGAGGGTTATGTAGTAAATGCTCAGCCGTTCAGTCTTTCCTATGGAAACCAGATTTGGTACATGGCTGACGATGCAGCAAATGCCAACAACCAGGAGTTCCAAGCTTACGGATGTGTAGTTATTTCGAACAACGACACGATGCAGGTTCTCAATGGTGACAAGGTTCAACTGACCGGTCAACTCTTCAAGTACTACAACAAGAGTGCTGCGAAGTATGTCATCGAGGTAAAGAACGGTACTGCTGCTTTTGTAACCATGGCTGATGGTGACCATACCATCGACAAAGGCGTTGAGCAACTGACTGTAGCACAGGCTCTTGCTATTGGTAACGACCTGGCTATTGGTGCCACTTCTACCAAGACCTATGAGATCACCGGTTATGTAACCGCATTGGCAGGTAAGGACACCGACTTCGAGCAATATGGCAATCAGACGTATTGGATTGCTGACGCTCAGGGTACTGCAGCCAGCAATGCTGAGGGTGCTTTCGAGGTATATCGTGGCGTAGCTGACCAAGCTGTTGCTGTTGGTTACAAGGTAAAAGTTAAAACCGCTATCAAGAAATACAACGATGGTAGCGCAACCGGTCTTATCGAGTCTGAGACCAAGGCTGCCGTTACGATTCTTGAGGGTGGCGACATCACTCCGGTAGAGGAGGCTGACGTAGTATTCACCAACGCTGACTTCAACGGCCAGGGTACTTCCGGCACCGGTAGCGAGGTAACGGCTACCAAGGACGGTGTGACCTTCACTTGCGACAAAGCATTTGGTGACCAATACGGCGTACGCTGCTACAAGGAAGGTCTAGTAACCATCTCTTCTGTTGAGCAGCAAATCGGTAAGATCGTCTTCGAGTTCGCTACCGTTAGCGGTAAATATTACAATGGAGACTTGGATGAGGAAATCGTTGTTAATGCAAATGAGTGGACAGCTACTCTGACTAACCAAGCTCGTATGAACAAGATCAAGATATACTTCGGCGAGTATGAGCAACCGGTTGTTGATACCCTGACTGCAGCTGAGGCACTGGCAGCCGCTCAAGCACTGGAAGTTGGTGCGACCCAGAAGGTAGTATGCAAGGCTTACATCGCTAAAGTGAAGACTCCGTATGACGAGCAGTATGGTAACATCACCGTTTACCTGACCGACGATCCTACCAGCACCTATGGTGACATCCAGGCTTACCGCGCTAAGTGCTCGGCTGAGGATGGTGCTGCTATCGCAGAGCATGACCTCGTTCTGATCGAGGGTAACGTAACCCATACGCAGAACGAAGCAGGTACCAAGGACTACTATGAGTTTGCTTCGGGTGCTCAGCTCAAGCTGCTGCAGAAGGCAGAGGGCATCGAGAATATCACGCTGACCGAGAAGGCTCAGAAGGTGGTTGTTGACGGCGTAATGTACATCATTCGCGACAACAAGCTCTTCACCGTTCAGGGTACTGAGGTACGTTAATTCGTAACTGATTGATAAAAAATCCCACGTATCGTTTGGATATGTGGGATTTTTTTTGTAATTTTGCAGCCGATTTGGATTTTTTGCTCCGGATCTAATCCGGTTTGCACCCGATTTTTGAAAAACAGATGATAGAGATCAAGGATTATATAGAACATGCCGTGCTGGTGGGACTCATCACGCCCCGTCAGTCGGAGGAACGTACCAAGGAATATCTGGACGAGTTGGCCTTTCTGGCCGACACCAATCATATCGTACCCGTCAAGCGTTTTACCCAACGTCTGGACCAGCCCAACACCTCCACCTATCTGGGGGAAGGTAAGCTGCAGGAGATACACAACTATATCGCCCGTTGCCGCGAGGCGCATCAGCAGGACGAGGAACAGCCGGAGATCGACATGGTGATCTTCGACGACGAGCTCTCGCCGCGTCAGTTGCGCAACATAGAGAAAGCGCTGGGCGTACGCATCATGGACCGTACGATACTCATCCTGGAGATCTTCCTCCAGCGTGCGCAGACCAGTTATGCCAAGACGCAAGTGGAGATGGCGCACCTGCAGTATATGTTGCCGCGACTGACCCGTATGTGGAGTCACCTGGACCGTCAGCGAGGCGGTGGTGGCACCAACCGTGGTATGGGTGAGACCCAGATAGAGGCCGACCGCCGTATCATCGGTCAGCGTATCGCCCTGCTGCGCGAGGACCTGAAGCGTATCGACAAGCAGATGACGACCCAGCGACAGAACCGCGGCAAGATGGTGCGCGTGGCGCTGGTGGGTTATACCAACGTGGGTAAATCCACGCTGATGAACCTGCTGAGCAAGTCGGAAGTGTTTGCCGAGAACAAGCTGTTTGCTACGCTGGACACGACGGTACGCAAGGTGACGCTGCAGAACCTACCCTTCTTGCTCTCGGACACGGTTGGCTTTATCCGCAAGTTGCCCCACAACCTGGTGGAGTCGTTCAAATCGACCCTGGACGAGGTGCGCGAGGCCGACCTGCTGGTGCACGTAGTAGATATCTCGCATCCGAATTTTGAGGAGCAGTATGAGGTAGTGGAACAGACGATCAACGAGCTGCTGACCACCAGTCGTGAGGAAGGCGAAGCACAGCCTTGGTCGAAGTCGAAGAAGCAGGGCGACCGCCGTCAACGCACCTCGACCTACGTGGCCGACATACCGCGCATCGTGGTGTTCAACAAGATAGATGCTTTCACCTACACGCCCAAGGACGAGGACGACCTGACGCCTATCCGCCGCGAGAATATCTCGCTGGACGAACTGCAACATACCTGGATGGCCAAGCTGCACAACGACTGCATCTTCATCTCCGCTCGCGAGAAGAACAATATCGAGGCGCTCAAGGACTTGCTCTACGACCGCATCAAGGCCATTCATATCCAGCGCTATCCCTACAACGACTTCCTCTTCCAGCAGTATGACGAAGTATAAAGCCATATTTCTGGATATCGACGACACACTGCTGGATTACGACATCTGCTGTCGCCAGGCGTTTGATTACGCGATGGAGGCTATCGGGCATCCGTCGTCCGACGAACTGTTCCAGCTCTTCTTCGCCATCTCCGGCAGGCTCTTTGAGGAAGCCAAACGCGGCCTGCATACCATCGCCGAGGTGATGGAACTGTACCCGGCTGAGTTTATCGAACGTTCCGGACTACCATCAGAACTGCTGGAGGACTTCAAGCATGCCTTTCGTCGCGGCTGGGGATTGAGTCATGCCAAGGTAGCCGGTGCCGACACGCTGCTGCAGGCCTTGCACGGACGCTACCGGCTCTTCGCCGCCAGCAACAGCTTTGCCCACCTGCAGCGCCAGCGACTGCAGCTGGCGGGACTTTCCCCTATGCTGGAGGATGCGTACGTATCATCGGAGATAGGATTTGACAAACCCGATGTTCGCTTCTATGAGGAGGCGTTGCGCCGATGCGGATGCCGTCCGGAGGAGGTTCTCATGATGGGCGACTCGCCGACCACTGACGTCATCGGGGCGCAGCAGGCCGGACTGGACACCTGCTGGTACAACCCCCACCAAAAAGAAAGGCCGGACCTACATCCGACCTATACGATTCACACGCTCACGGAACTTATTCCGCTTCTGGCGTAAGCTGGTTATACCAGTTCTCCAACTGCTCGTTAAACTGACGACGCTCCATGGTCTGTGCCCATCGGCGCAGATCGGCTGTGCGGTCCTCGAAGTAGAAGTTGACGGGTCGGCGCAGCACATGCGTCGTGGTCTTGAGTTTCGACCATCGGCTCTCCTCCAGGCCACGCATGCGGCAGAGCACCACCGTCGTATTCTCCGGCAACTCGCGGCAGACCTCATAGGCCAGCCGGCGATTGCCGATCACCTCTCGATCGACGGTCTTAATATGTCCCGAAGGATAGAAGATCAGCGAACGACCCTCGCGCAGGGTGTCCAGCGCGATGCGGGTCAGTTGGCTGGCAGCTTCGGCTTTCTGCTTTAAGCTATCGCCCCTTGACTCAGCCATCAGGTCCGGCACCTCTACCGCCCCGATCCAGCGCATGGTATGCTTCAGAAGCGGATGACGCATGAAACGTTCGTCCACCATGGGGCATACCGGCACGTCGTATATCTCCGAACACAGCAACAACGGATCGACATAGGCAGTATGGTTAGGCAGCAACAATATAGGACGTTTGCCGTCAAACACCTCACGTCCCTGCATCGTCACACTGTAGTGGCACCGCAGTACCAGGTGGACCAGTCGAGCCAGGAAATTACGATACCAAAGAATCATTCTGTACCTCCGTTTAGTTGCGCTACCAGTTCATCCCACGTCAGATCCTCCCCCTCGGTAGTAGAGGCTATATAACCCATCTCTGCACGCGCCTGCTCCTGCGGGAACGTGAAATACGTACACTGGCACGAGCAGAGCAGTTCGCCCTCCGCGCTCAGCAGTTCGCCATCTACGATGGCTACGTTCCTACGCATCTCCGTGAGGCGGGCACGCAGCTTGATATAGGGTTGGAGCGTGGAGACGGGTTTGCGATAGCGCATATCCATCTTAGCCGTCACGCCGGCCGTCTGCAGTTTATGAAACACCACCCAGCCGCATACCTCGTCCAGCAGCACAGCCTGTATGCCACCATGCAGGGTATTGATCCACGACTGGTGGTTTTGGGTCGGTTGCCAGATAGAGACGATATCGTCGCCGTCCTCATAGAAGCGCATGCGCGCACCGATGGGATTGTCCGGACAACAGCCGAAACAATTATACCCGGGCACACCGCGCCAAGGGTTGTTGATTAGTCGCATGATCGTCTCGCTTATTTAGCTGCCTTGAAGCTCATGTCGAGCGATTTGTAGGAATGGGTCAACGCACCTACCGAGACGAAGTCCACGCCCTGCTCGGCATACGAGCGGATGGTATCTATCGTGATACCTCCGCTGGACTCGATCTCCATATGTCGGCCGGCCTGGCGCTCCCACTCGCGGATGAGGATGACGGCCTCACGCGTCTTCTCGGGCGTGAAGTTGTCGAGCATGATGCGGTCGGGGATATTGGTAGCCAGCGCCTCGCGTATCTCGTCGAAGTTGCGCACCTCGATCTCGATCTTGAGGTCTTTGCCCTTCTCGCGGCAGTAGTCGCGTGCACGCTCCAGCGCGGCTGTGATACCGCCTGCGAAGTCCACGTGGTTGTCCTTCAAGAGGATCATGTCGAAGAGTCCGATACGGTGGTTCATACCGCCGCCGAGCTTGACTGCCTCTTTCTCCAGGTAGCGCAGACCGGGCGTGGTCTTACGGGTGTCGAGCACGTGGCAACCCGTATCCTCGATGAGGCTCTGGTAGCGGTGGGCCGTAGTAGCTACGCCCGACATACGCTGCATGATATTGAGCATCGTGCGCTCGATCTGCAGCAGGCTGAGCACACGGCCATACACCTTGAAGGCGATATCGCCGGGCTTCACCTGAGCGCCATCCTCGAGGAATTGCTCAAAGCGGCACTCGGGGTCGAAGTAGGCAATGATCTCCTTGGCCACCTCTACGCCGGCCAGGATACCGGTGTCCTTGATGATCAGCTGTTGGCATCCCATCTCCGTGGGCGGGATGCAACTGAGCGACGTATGGTCGCCGTCACGAATATCCTCGTGAAACCAGATCTCGATGAGTTTTTTCAATTCTTGCTTATCCATAGTGCTATTTCGTTTATTTCTTTACACGTATTTTCTGTCCCGGGTGGAGCACGGTCTTGTCGTTGAAGCGGTTCAGCTTCTTGAGTTCCGCCACTGAGATGCCTTTCTTGTTGGCTATCGACCAGAAGCTGTCGCCCTCGCGCACCACGTACCACTTGGCGGCCTCGGCAGCCTTACGTTTACGTTCCTCCTCGGCTTTCTTCTTAGCCTCAGCCTCTTTGCGGGCTTTCTCGGCAGCCAGTTTCTTGGCACGTTCGGCCGCCTGCTGACGCGCTATCTCGGCCTGACGAGCTTTCTCGGCACGCTCGGCTTCCTCGCGGGCACGTTGCTCGGCCTTCGCCTGGCGTTCCTGGTGGAAAGCCTCCAGCTCTTCGGGCGTCATAACTGTGGTATCCGGCAGTATCTCCTGCACCTCCGGCAACTTGGTCTGCACCGGAGCCGGCTTCTTCTGGCCCTTGGCTGTGAACATATTATGCGTCAGCAGCACGATACCCTCGTTCTGCAGGTCGCCTCGGTCGAAGTTGATGATCAGTTCGGGATTGATGGTGATACCGCGATAGCGGATCTCGAAGTGGAGGTGCGGACCCGTACTATGCCCCGTACTACCACCGCGACCGATCACTTCGCCGGCCTCTACACCCTGATCTTCCTCCACGAGGATCTTACTCAGGTGACCATAGACGGTCTCAAAGCCATTGTCGTGACGTACTACGACATAGTAACCATAGCCACCTGCATCATAGCCGCATACACGTACCTGACCACGCCATGCCGACAACACGTTGTCGCCCGTACGCAAACCTACATCCGTGCCGTAGTGCCAGCGACCGAAGCGCGGACGCCATCCAAAGTGGGAGGTCACGCGTCCCTTATGCGGCAGCGAGAAACCGGTCAGGTCCACGCGCACCGTATCCGGCAGACTGGCGATCTCTACGCCATAGGGGTTGACGCGATAATTGGTCCACACGCCCTGGTAGATCGAGTCGGCCGGGTGCACTTTCGGCTTGTTCCGCGGCTCAGGTTGCAAGCGATAGACCACGACACCATCCGGCGTACGAATGATGATACGCTCTTGCAGCTTGTCCTTCGGTATATCCACTACCAGCGTATCTCCTACCTGATACCCCTGGAACAGCAAAGGAAGTACACCTCCCTGCTCATCTATATCAGCAATATCGTAGGGCTCGAAATCTTCATCATCACCGACTTCCGCTTCGATATACATACCTATCGCAACCTCCTCGGGGGTCAGTCCGGCCGTATCTGCTATCATCTGGGCACCTGCCAGCATAGGCAGGAATGCCAATAATATAGTCGTTATTCGTAGTTTACTCATACAGCATATGCAAATTTATACAACAGCCATGCGCCTACGGCCAGTACGATCACCACGAGCGCAGCGATCAACCATTTCTGCCATGCCGGCATACCCTCTTTCACAAAGGGGTCTTTCAGTTTCAGCACGGGATACTTAGCCTGGTCGGTCAACGTAGCGCCAAACAGCACGTTGATGATGGCGTCGGCGTTCACAGCCCATCCGTTGGCATTGAGCAGCGGTGCCAGGTTGCGACGACGCAGCTTGAGGAAAGCGATCAACATCGACGGACCGGAGATCAGGAGCAGCAAGCCCAGGATCACCAGTATCTGTTGCCACCAGGTCAGTACCACCCATCCTTTGGCGACACTTACCAGCATCGTACCTATCGCACCGAGAGCCATGCCAAAGGCGGCAAAGATACCGGCAAACTTGGCGATGTCGAACGGCTGCGCTTTCTGCGGCTGGGGTTTCTCGGCCTGTGCATCCGTAGCGGCCGGTATCTGCTGCGATTTCTCGTCCACCTTGGTCGTAATATTCTCAAACTGCTTCTGCTCTTTCTCGGCGGCACGCTTGTTGATCAACTCGGTCA
>DFGU01000086.1 GCA_002371785.1 Bacteroidales bacterium UBA3742 | reverse complement strand
GTGCCGACTATATCTACGCTGAACCTACCACGCTGACCGGTTCGATCGGTATCTTTGGCCTCGTGCCCAACGTCAACAAACTGCGCGACAAGATCGGACTGGACATCGACGGTCTGGAAACCAATCGCCACTCTTCGCTGGAGGCTAACATGATATACAAGGGCATGAACCCCGAGGAGACGGCTCTGCTGCAAAGCATGGTAGAGCGCGGCTACGACCTCTTCACCTCGCGTTGCGCCGAGGGACGCCACGTGCCGCAAGACTCGATCAAAGCTATCGGCGAAGGCCGCGTATGGCTGGGCAAGGATGCTAAGCGTCTGGGACTGGTGGACGAGATGGGCGACCTGGATAAGGCTATCACCAAGGCAGCCGAACTGGCGCACCTGGAGACCTACCGTCTGGGCTACTACCCTGAGGTGAAAGACCCGTGGGAGGAGATGCTGGAGGCGATGCTCGACGAGAACAAGACGCCCGAGGAGAAACTGATCGCACGTCTGCGTGTGCTATGCTCCAAGCCTCGCATCATGGCCCTCATGCCTGAGGTCAAGATCCAATAACCCGTAACCCATAACCCATAACCCATAACCCGTAACCCGTAACCCATAACCCATCATACCATGACCTGGACTGATGTACTCACAGCACCCCTCAGCGGCCTCTATGCCACCGCCGTATGGCTGCGCCATCTGCTCTACGACGAGCATGTGTTGCCATCCCACGAGGTGGATATACCCACCATATGTGTGGGCAACCTGGCCGTAGGCGGTACGGGCAAGACGCCCCACGTAGAGGCTCTCATACGTATGCTTTCGCCCCGGTTTCGCGTAGCCGTTCTCTCACGTGGCTACCGACGCGCTACGCATGGCTTCGTGCTGGCCGACGAACATGCTACTGCACGCACCATAGGCGATGAGGCTATGTTGCTCTATATGAAGTACCCCGAGGTGCGTGTTGCCGTATGCGAAGATCGCGTACGAGGTGTACGCCAACTTCAAAAACAGTTCCCCGACCTGGATGTGATCCTGCTTGACGATGCTTTCCAGCACCGCCGCCTAAAAGCCGGCTACAATATCATCCTCACGTCTTACGACCGGCTATACAAGGACGACCATATGTTGCCATGGGGACGGCTGCGCGACCTCAAACAACGTGTGCTCAAGGCCAACGCTATCATCGTGACCAACTGTCCGGACGACCTTCTGCCGATCGACCGACGCGTGGTGGACAACCACCTCCGCCTGCCGGCCTATATGCAGCTTTACTTCTCCCGCATACGTTATCAGGAGGTGGGTATGCAAGGCCGACCGCTCGTGCTCGCCGGCATTGCCAATCCACAATACCTAATGCAGTACGTCCAGCATCATTATTCCGGCGCCGAACTGATGGCCTTTCCGGATCATCACCGCTTCACCGATAGGGATACCGAACGTATCCTTGCGCGTGCTGAGGCCTTCGATTTTGTACTCACAACGGAGAAAGACCTCGTCCGTATGCACGGCACACCCTTATACGACCGCCTCGCCAGCCGACTGCAAGCTATCCCTATTGAGGTGGACCTGGGCGAAGACCTTGCGCCGCTTGAGAAACAGTTAGTAACCTATATCAAGGAGACCAAGAACCGATGCGCTTCCTCTCGCTCATAAGACGCTTCGTGCCACCCTACCGCACGCTGATGGGGCTGAACATATTGTTCAACCTCTTGAGCACCATCCTGTCGCTCTTCTCCTTTGCGGCGATCATCCCGGTGCTTAAGATCCTGTTCGGTCTCAGTCAAGCTAATGTCCTCCACCACGACCTCACGACGGCCGTGGGTATGGAGCAGTGGCTCCAGTTTGCCAAGGATAACCTCTACTACCTGCTGGAGCAGCAGACGGCGGCGCATGGAGGAGGGTATGTGCTCTTCATGCTCGGCTTGTTCCTGGTCCTGATGACCGGCCTTAAGTGCCTCACCGCCTGGCTGGCCAACTACTACATGGTACCCATCCGCACCGGCGTGCTGCGTGACTTGCGTCGCCAGCTCTACGACAAGATGGTCAGCCTGCCGATCGGCTATTTTACCGAGGAGCACCGCGGCGACGTCATGTCGCGCATGACCAACGATGTCAACGAGGTGGAAGCCAGCATCATGTCGGCGCTCGATGTGTTGTTTAAGGACCCCATCATGATTCTTGTCTATCTGCTGACGCTCTTCGTGATATCCTGGCAACTGACGCTCCTGGTCCTCCTCCTGCTACCTGTAGCGGGGCTGCTCATCGGACGTATAGGTCGTTCGCTCAAGCGGGCCTCCAAGCGCGGCCAGGAGCAGAACGCCGAGATACTCACCCAGATCGACGAGACGCTGGGTGGTCTGCGTGTCGTGAAGGCCTTCAACGCCGAGCAGAAACTGCGTGATCGCTTCCTGCGCCTCATCAACGACACACGCCTTACCTACAACCGCATCAACCGCCGTTACTACCTCGCGCACCCCGTGTCAGAGTTCCTCGGTACCGCCCTGATCGCCGTCATCCTGTGGTTTGGCGGCATGCTCATCCTGGAGGGTACCAGCCTTATTGATGCCGCGACATTTATCTACTATCTGGTCATCTTCTATTCGATCATCAATCCCGCCAAGGACCTTAGCAAAGCCGGCTATAGCGTGCGTCGCGGTCAGGCCTCGCTGGATCGTATCGACCGGATCCTCCAGACCGAGTCCACTATCCGCGAACTGCCGGATCCGAAGCCCATCCGGGACTTCCACGACGAGATACGTTACGAGCATGTATCGTTCGCCTATAGCGATGAGCGACCCGTGCTTCGCGACATAGACCTCACCATCCGCAAGGGACAGATGATTGCCATCGTGGGTCAGTCTGGTAGTGGCAAGACGACGATGGCCGACCTGCTGCCGCGCTTCTACGACGCCCAGCAGGGACGTATCCTGATTGATGGCATCGACGTACGCGATGTTCGCACCCGCGACCTGCGTGCCCTCATGGGTATTGTCAACCAGGAGGCAATCCTCTTCAACGACTCGTTCTACAACAACATCACCTTCGGTGTCGATACCACGCAACCCGCCCCTGGCGGCATGACCTGGCCCGAGGCCGTAGAGCAGGCCGCACGTATTGCCAACGCCCACGACTTCATCATGGCTACGCCCGAAGGCTATCAGACCAGCATAGGCGACCGCGGTAGCCGACTCTCCGGCGGACAACGTCAGCGTATCAGCATCGCCCGTGCGATACTGAAAAACCCGCCCATACTCATCCTCGATGAGGCCACCTCGGCACTCGATACCGAATCCGAGAAACTGGTGCAAGAGGCGCTGGAACACCTGATGCGCGACCGCACCACACTCGTTGTCGCCCATCGCCTCTCCACCATCCGCCATGCCGACCTCATATGCGTACTCCACGAGGGACGCATCGTTGAGATGGGTCGCCACGACGACCTCCTCCGGCAGGATGGATACTATCGTAAACTCGTTGAAATGCAAAAATAACACACCCTATGGCTCAAGATACTCCGATGATGAAACAATTCCGCGACATCAAGGCGCAATATCCCGATGCGATGTTGCTCTTCCGTTGCGGTGACTTCTACGAGACCTACTGCGAGGACGCCGTTCGCGCCAGCAAGATACTCAACATCACGCTTACGCGTCGTTCCAACGGTAGCGCAGGCGAACATACCGAGATGGCTGGTTTCCCCTTCCATGCCCTCGATACCTACCTGCCGAAACTCGTGCGCGCCGGTTTACGCGTAGCTATATGCGACCAACTGGAGGATCCCAAGCTCACCAAGAAACTGGTGAAGCGAGGCGTTACCGAATTGGTCACCCCCGGTGTCAGTTACTCCGATACCACGCTCACCCAGAAGGAAAACAACTGGGTAGCCTGCGTCCATTTCGATAAGTTGACCACCGGTGTCGCTTTTCTCGATATCTCTACCGGCGAATTCATGGCCGGCGAAGGCGATACGGCCCAGATCGACAAACTGCTCACCAACTTTGCGCCCAAAGAGGTGCTCTGCCTCCGCGGACGACGCCAGCAACTGGAGCAGGAGTTCGGATCCGGCTATTTCACCTTCGAACTCGACGACTGGATGCTCGTCCAGTCCACCGCACGCGACCGGTTGCAGAAACTGTGGGGTATCTCTTCGCTGAAGGGACTCGGTATCGACCAACTCACGGCCGGCCTTACCGCTGCGGGGGGCATCCTCATGTACCTGGACGCTACCCAGCACCTGCAGACTGGACATATCCAGCACCTGGCCCGCATCGAGGAAGATCGCTACGTGTGGCTTGACCGCTTCACGGTCCGTAACCTCGAACTGGATGCCCACCAGCACGACGAGGGCCACTCCCTCTTCGAGATCATCGACCGTACACTCACCCCTATGGGTGGCCGTATGCTTCATCGCTGGCTGGCCTTCCCCTTGCGCGAAGTACGTGCCATCCGCAATCGGCAGAGCGTGGTGGAGCACCTCTACCGTCATCCCGACGCTCGCCAGACGCTCACCGAGCAACTGCAAGAGATAGGTGACCTGGAGCGTATCGTCAGCAAGATCAGCACCGGACGTATCGGTCCGCGCGAGATGGTGCAACTGGCCCGCGCCCTGCGTGCTATCGGTCCGATCAAGCAGGTATGCGAAGAGGGTAAGGAGAATAAATACCTAGCTCTGCTGGGCCAGCAACTGGATGCCTGCGACGAGATGCGTCAGCGTATCGAGCGTGAGATAGTGCCCGATCCGCCTTTGGCACAAGGACGTCCTAACATTATCGCGATGGGTGTAGATCGCCAGCTCGACGAACTGCGTGCCATCCAGCGTGACGGCAAGGACTACCTGCTACGCATCCAGCAGCGCGAGATAGAGCAGACCGGCATACAGAGTCTCAAGATAGGCTACAACAACGTCTTTGGCTACTACCTGGAGGTGCGCAACACCTTCCGGGACCAGGTGCCGGCCGAGTGGATACGCAAGCAGACGCTCGTCAATGCCGAACGCTATATCACCGAGGAACTCAAGGAGTACGAACAGAAGATACTCACCGCCGAAGACCAGATACAGGTCATCGAGAACCGCCTCTACCAGGAGCTCATGCTGGCTCTCTCGGAATGGGTGCCCCAGATGCAACTCAATGCCCAGGTGGTGGCCCAACTCGATTGCCTGCTTGGCTTTGCTGCCGTGGCCCAGGACAACCATTACGTCTGTCCCGACGTCAACGACAGCCTTATCATCGATATCCGCCAGGGACGTCACCCCGTCATCGAGAAGCAACTGCCCATGGGCGAACAGTACGTGGCCAACGATGTCCTCTTGGACAACAGCGGCCAGCAGATCATCATCATTACCGGACCGAACATGGCGGGTAAGTCGGCCCTGCTGCGTCAGACCGCCCTTATCGTGCTGCTGGCCCAGATAGGTTCGTTTGTGCCGGCCGAGAGTGCGCAGATAGGTGTGGTGGACAAGATATTCACGCGCGTGGGCGCCAGCGACAACCTCTCCATGGGTGAGTCCACTTTCATGGTCGAGATGAACGAAGCCGCCTCTATTCTGAACAACCTCAGTGAGCGCAGCCTCGTCCTCTTTGACGAACTGGGACGCGGTACCTCCACCTTCGACGGTATCTCCATCGCATGGGCTATCGTGGAGTATATCCACGAGCATAAAGGACATGCTAAGACCCTCTTCGCTACCCACTACCACGAACTCAACGAGATGGAGCACTCCTTCAAACGCATCCGCAACTACAACGTCTCCGTCCGGGAATCCAACGGTAAGATTATCTTCCTGCGTAAACTCGTCCGTGGTGGTTCGGCCCATAGCTTCGGTATCCACGTGGCCAAGTTGGCCGGTATGCCGCAATCGATCGTCCAACGTGCCGAGGAGGTGCTACGCGACCTGGAGAACGGCGCTACCAACAATGCCGTCCAGACCAAGAGCGAGGTCTCGCAGATAGGCCAACGACGCGAAGGCATGCAGCTCAGTTTCTTCCAACTGGACGACCCCGTCCTGGAGCAGATACGTGACGAAGTCAAGAACCTCGACATCAACAATCTGACCCCTCTGGAGGCCCTCAACAAACTGAGTGAAATAAAGAAAGTAGTTGGCGCAAAATAAGCAGAAAGCTGAATGCTGACGGCTGATAGCTGATAGCTAATAGCTAATAGTCCAACGACTAACGACTAACGACTAACGACCTACTGCAGATCCACCGTGACCTTCAGGTTATACCGTCTGCCGGTCAGGTAGTTTGGACTGGCCCACTGCTGGTTATACGCGTCCGATACCCAGAAATACGAGTTCACGTTCTTCCAGCCTACCAGGTTGAATACCTCAAACTGTATAGCCCATTCCTTCACGTGCTTGGCGCTCTCCCGTCGCATGAACTTGGCCGTCTTGCGGTTAAACGCATAACTTGCACCGATGTCGATACGCTTGTACATCGGCATGCGTCCCCATGCCTGGTTGTTGCGCGGTGCATAGTACGGCATACCGTCCTGGAAGAGCATCTTCAGGTGGAAGCGCAGCTGCGGCAGCTGCGGTAGGTAGTCCTGGAAGAGCATTGAGAACGCAAAGCGTTGCTCCTGAGGACTCGGAATCCACTCACCCGCCAGACCGGTCTCTGTATAGGCCGGCGTCAGTCGCTGCCGTGCCCGCATGGCCGAGAACGAAATCCACGAGTCAGCGCCCGGCACCAGTTCGCCGTATAGCTTCAGGTCCAGACCCGTAGCATAACCCTCCGAGTCGTTCTTGCCCGAGTAGCGCACTCGCACATTGTCCACCGTATAACTCTCCATGCGGTCGATGTACTTATAGTACGCCTCGGCCGTCAACTTAAACGGACGTCCCCAGGCGCGGAAATAGTAATCCCCGCCCAGCACCACGTGCACCGAACGTTGGGCCCGTATATTTCGGTTCAGCTGGATACGCGTCACGCCCAGCGCGTCGGTTACGGTGTCGCGCAACTCTTTGTAGAACGGTGCCTGGTAATATAGTCCCGTAGCCAGTCGGAAACTGAAGTCGTGCTTCCAGCCCGGCGACCATACCACGCTGGCGCGGGGGGAGGGTAGTACCTCGTTGTTCCAGCTCCACCATTGCAGTCGTCCGCCTACCGTTAGGGCCACTTGTCCGTGGTCCGTTGTCCATCTGTGCGTGTTCTGTACGTAGCCCTGTACGCGTGCCGAGAGCATCGAGCTGTCGCCTCGCATCGAGTAGTATAGCTTCATGTCTTGTCCTACCTGCGGCAGGCTATAGCCCGCCGAGTCGCGCCACTCCCATTCGCTGATATGGTCGCGAATCCATTCTGCTTCTCCGTTCACGCCCCAGCTCAGCTTGTTCCGGCCGCGGGTCCACTCGCCGTGGTGCGCCAGGGTCAGCACGCCTGCTCGTAGCAGGTTACGTGCATGCTGGTGGAATACGCCCGTGCCCAGCACATCGGCTTGCGCAGCGCCGGGATCTACCTCCGCCGTATGCGTGTTGCTCGATTGTGTATCTTCGCCTCCGGCCGAGAGTACGTACTCGCCCGTGATGTCAAAATTCTCTTGTTCGTGGGTGTAGAAGCCGCTCAAGTCGAATCCCAGTTTCACCTCCCGGCTCACCCGTCCGCTGGCGCTCAGCGCCGCAAAACCTGTCAGAAAGCGGTCTTTCTCCTGACCCTCATACCATATGTTCAGGCTCCGTGCACTCTGTCCGCCAAAACTCTCGCTCAGCGAGTCCGGCCGGAACCGATAGTCGTTCATCGAGAAATTGCCCAAGAACGCCATCGTCCAAGTTTGACGGCTTTCATCCAACGACCAACGACCATCTACCAACGATTTCCTGGAAGGTGTCTTCCAGGTGAGATAGGTCTGGTAGTCCACAAAATTCGGCTGGTAGTTGCCCGACGTATTCAGTCCGCCCAGCATGTACTGGCTGGTCTTGTAGCGGATGCCGTGCATCTGGCTGTAGGTGCTGTCGCCGTGACCTACATACACCTGCGCGCCCAGCAGACTGGCCGATAGGCTGGCCTCAAAGCGGTTCGGACGCTTGTATTCGATGTCCAGCACCGATGACATCTTGTCGCCGTACTTGGCATCATATCCGCCCGCCGAGAAACTGACGTTCTCTACCATCTCGGGATTCACAAAACTCAATCCCTCCTGCTGACCGCTACGGATCAGTAGCGGACGGTGTATCTCTATATTGTTCACATACACCGAGTTCTCGTCAAACGCACCGCCTCGTACGTTGTACTGCGAACTCAGTTCGTTGTTTTGATTCACACCCGCAAAGGTGATCAGTATGCTCTCTATCGAGCCGCCCGTGGCGTCGGGCATGATGCGTGCCGCCGAGGCGTCGATACGGTCCAGCGTACCCTGCTGGTGCTGGATGCCGCGCACCTCCACCTCCTGCAGCCACTCGCTCTCGGTCGCCAACTCTACGTTTACGTTCACCACCTCGTTCGGCCGTATCAGTCGTTGCCGTACCGTGGCATAACCCAGCATAGAGAACTCCAGTTGCACTGTGTCCTCGCACTCCACTACCAGTTCGTAGTAGCCGTTTCTATTGGTCGAGGTGCCCTCCTGCTGACCGCAACGGGCAAAGACGTTCGCCAGCTCTATGCCACGGTTGTCCGAGTCGGTCACGTAGCCGTATATGCGAGTATGCCGCGCGACCACCCGGGTCACGCAGCATACTGCCATCAGTACTATGAATAGTAGTCGTCTGATCCTTACTTGAAGTAACGGTTATACAGACCCTCAAAGCCGCGTCCGTGACGAGCCTCGTCGCGAGCCATCTCGTGTACGGCATCGTGAATCGGATCCAGATCCAGTTTCTTAGCCTGCTTAGCAATGTTCAGCTTGTCCTCGCATGCACCGGCCTCAGCCATCATGCGCTTCTCCAGGTTGGTCTTGGTGTCCCATACCAGCTCACCCAGCATCTCGGCAAACAGAGAAGCATGGTCTGCCTCCTCGTAAGCATACTTACGGAACGCTGCAGCGATCTCCGGATAACCCTCGCGGTCAGCCTGACGAGCCATAGCCAGGTACTGGCCTACCTCCGTGCACTCACCCATGAAGTGTGCGCGAAGACCGTCGTGGATAATAGGATCGGTCACGTCCTTAGCTACACCTACGATGTGCTCGCAAGCGAAGTTCAGTTTACCTTCCTCTGCTACTTTCCACTCTACGATTTGTTTGCACTGCGGACAACGCTCCGGAGCCTCTGCGCCCTCGTGTACATAACCACAGATCGGGCAGATAAATTTCTTGTTCATGATTCTTTTAGGGGTTTAAAAAGGTTAATAAAAATAGATTTTATCCTAGTTATAGTGCTTCACCCGTTACGGTGAATTTCTTTCCATCGCGCTCAATGATCCAGATGCCGTTTCGCATCGTCTTTCGGCTTTCTTCTTTCGACTTTTGACTTTCGACTATCTCTACGCCTTCCTCTTCATCATCCAGCATCACCGCGCCTTCAAACGAGAAATTATACGTATTGCCGTTATCGCAAGTGATGTAGCCCGAGATGCTATAGCCGTCATCCACTGCGTTAATCACCATCGCGCCCTCTACAGCCAAGCTGTAGTCCTCATACGCCTCGCCAAACTGGTAGAACGAGTATTCAGTCATCGTGCCGTCGTCCATCGAATACATGCCTTCGAAATTATCTTTTTCGGCCGTGTAGATGTCCAGACCCACATATGCGGTATCGTTCTCCGCATTCCATAGATACAGGTAGTAGTTATACGGCCGCGCGGGCGTGGTGTACGACGAGTCATATACGGCATTCGAGGTGTTGTAGTTCAGGAAGAATACCTCCCCCTCTGCCGGAGGCGTAGCGCCGGCAATCGAGTCGGTGGGGTTCTCGTCAAAATAGACCACTACGCTGTAGCAACGCAACTGTTTCTCGCAACTGATGCTCACGCTCTGGGTGTCTATATTGCGGATCACGATCACCGGATTACCAGCCTGGTCGTCCAGGTCGGGCGAGAGATACTCGATCTCTCCGCTGGTCGTCGTGGCCGAGAAGGATTTCTTCACCCAGCCGTTCACTACCAGTCCTTTTATCGGCGTCTCGGCCGAGAACGTGATCGTCTGGCCGGCATTGCATCCGAAGTAGTCCACGCCGCTGGTGTTCCATTCGTGCGTAGCCGGGTAGATGGCGCCCTGGGTACAACTGACAGTGATACCGTCTTGTTCAAACTCATACGCCGCCTTCGATACCGTCTGCGCCGGAGGCAAGATAGTGACCTGTGCCTGCAGGTTTACTGCCAGTAGCAAAGCCATTATAGTCCATATTTTTTTCATAGAAAAAATTACTAATTCTAATTTTGCATGCAAAGATACGACAATTTTTTCAAATACGCAAATTTTTACCATAAAAAAAGATGAAGAACGTTATTTCTCCATCCTTTCGTAATATCGGCAATACGCCGATAGTCCGCATGCATCGCACTTCGGCTTGCGTGCCTGGCACACATACCGTCCGTGCAGCAGCAGCCAGTGGTGCGCCTTCGGGATCACGGCCTCCGGGATATATCGTACCAGTTGCTTCTCCGTCTGCAGCGGTGACCGGCTGTTGGTGGTCAGTCCCAGACGCTCACTCACGCGAAAGATATGCGTATCTACCGCCATCGTCGGCTGCTGCCATATCACGGCGCATACCACGTTGGCCGTTTTCCTCCCTACGCCTTGCAGGGTTTGCAGGTCGTCGATATTGTCGGGTATCCGGCCGCCATATACCTCCGTCACCCGCTTTGCCATCTCTACCAAATGTGCTGATTTACTGCGGGGATAGCTTACCGAACTTACACGTGCGAATACATCTTCTACGCTCGCTTTCGCCAGGCCTTCTACGGTGGGGTAGGCCTCGAACAACGCCGGCGTCACCATGTTCACCCGCTTGTCCGTGCACTGCGCCGAGAGCATCACGGCTACGAGCAACTCATACGGGTTGCTGTACCTGAGTTCCGACTCGGCCGAGGGCATGTTCTCCGCAAACCACTGTAGTATATGTTCAAATCGTTGTTTGGTCGTCATAGTAGCATCGGCTGATAATCTGTAGCAGGCGTGTAGCTTGTTGTTGCACCTGCTGGGTGTCTTCGCTGATCTCGCGTTTCTGCAGACGTAGCATCATAATCTGGTAGAGCAGCACCAGGCAGGCCTCTACGTCGCTCATCGTCGGGCGGTCGGTTTTTGACTTCAGGATATTCAGTGCCGGCTGCAGACGCATCACCATGGCGCGGTACTGCGCATCTTCCTGCAGCAACTCACTGTGGATCTGCTCCATCTCTCCCAGCGCATTCTGCGCCAGCTGTAGGTGGCCGCCATCTATCTTGCCTTCGCGGTGCAGCATCTCCTTGAGGTCACGCAGCTCCTCATGCGTCTCCGCTTGCTCCGGAAACGCCCGCAGGTAGTCCTCTATCTGCCATAGATACAGCACATACTCCGCAATATTTTCACGCTTATTTTTCACTTATCTCCTTTCGCCATTAACCATTAACCATTAACCGTTAGCCATTAGCCTTTCACTCCTCTTCCTCCCAATCCAGTTCGTCCAGATAACTGTCTGACATGAAGGTCTCTATCTCCCTTCGGTCTTTCTTCGTCGGCCGTCCCGTACCGCGGTCGCGTCCCGTCTGTCCCGCCATGCGGGCCAGTTCGAGCAACTCCAGTTGGTCGGGCGCCGTGATGTCCTGCATATAGTCCGGCACCAGTTTCGCACCCAGCCGGTTCTCCGAGAGTTGCAGCACGCGGTACGAGTACGTGATCGGACCCTTCCTTACGGAGAATCGATCGCCGATCTTGAACGTCCGGCTTGGCTTCAGCTGCACGCCATTCATCGTGATGCGTCCGTTCTTGCATGCGTCCGCCGCGATCGACCGCGTCTTGTATATCCGCATCGCCCATAGATACTTATCTACCCGTACCTCCATATTTAGATCATTTCATTAATAGATTATAGACCGTTCGCTTCGCTCACTGATAGAATATGGACTAAGTATGTATAGTAACTCTACTGAATCAGTCTATCAGGCACCAGAGGTGCCGGTCTATCAGCGCAGCGGTCTATCAGTGTAACGGTCTATCAGCCGTAGGCGGTCTATTTATTATTATATTGGTTCATGGTTCTATCTATACCCTGTAAGCAAAACGAGGGAATAATCTCGGCCGCTATCTTCAGTCGCTCGGGCAGGGCCTGCTTCTCTTCGTCGGTCCATTCGCCCAGCACGAAGTTGATCTGCCGACCTTTGGTGTACTCGTTGCCGATACCGAATCGCACCCGTGCATACGCATCCGTACCCAGCACCTGCTGGATATGTCCCAGTCCGTTGTGACCACCGTTGCTACCCGCCTTGCGGATACGCAACTTGCCGAATGGTATGTTCAGGTCGTCCACCAGCACCAGCAGGTTCTCCACCGGCACTTTCTCCTGTTGCAACCAGTACCTCACCGCATTGCCGCTCAGGTTCATATACGTCGAGGGCTTCAACAGCACCAGCTGGGCCGACTTCACGCGGCACGTAGCTACCATGCCGTACCGGCGGTCCTGCCAGGTCGCACCGACGCTCTCGGCAAAGGTGTCGATGATGTCAAAACCGATATTGTGACGCGTATGTTGATACTCGTCACCTATATTGCCCAGTCCTACTATCAGATACTTAGCCATCTCCGTTTTGTCCTTTGTCTCTTTACGAATAACGGCAGGGAAAAGCCCTGCCGTTAGGTTGTGAATCAGTCTGCGCCACATTATGCTTGCTTGCTTTGGCGAGTAGCCTTAACCTCTGCAACGCACATGTCAGCCGGGTTCATCAGTTTCAGACCTTCCAGCTGAATGTCAGCTACGGCAATCTTCTTGCCCAGACCCAGCGAAGTAACATCTACTACTACGCGGTTAGGAATCTGCGTATAGATACCGTTCACTTTCAGCTTACGAGCCTGCAGCGCCAGCTTACCACCGGCCTTAACACCCTCTGCCAGACCTTCCAGCTTAACAGGAATGCTCACCGTAACGGACTTCTTCTCATCTACAGCCAGGAAGTCGATGTGCAGTACGCGACCGCTGATCGAGTGGAACTGAAGTTCCTTCACTACTGCCATCTGCTTCTCCTCACCGATCGTCAGCTCTACAGCCATCGTGTCGGGGGTGTAAATCAGTTTGCGAACATCGTTCTCTGCTACGGTGAAAGTCTTGTTTTCTCCCAGTCCGTACAGGTTGCAGGGAACTAATTCTTCTTGACGAAGGGCTTTTGCAGCCTTCTTGCCGTACTCGCTACGAGGAGTACCTACCAGTTGAAATACGTTCATAAAAAAATAAAATTGTGTTGTGTTACTTAATACCGAGTATTCCATCACACTCGTTCGTCTTTTGACGATTAAGGCTGCTTGCGCTTAATCGTCTTGTTCTTACTTCGACGATTAAGGCTGCTTGCGCAGCCTTGTTGTCCACCGAGGAGTCGAACCTCGCTTCTCGGAACCAAAATCCGGTGTAATACCGATATACGAGTGGACATCGTCGCAACCTGCTTGCGACAAGGTTTGTCGCTTCACGACAAAGGGTCGCCGCGGTTGCTCCTCTTCAATCGACCTATCGCTTCGCTAGCAGCTCGATTGAGGTGCTTTTTCTAAGCCTTCTTTCGAAAAAGCGTGCAAAATTACTACAAATTTTTCAAATACGCAAATTTTTTGCAAAAAAAAATCAAAAATGCTTGTATATTTGGCGTTTTTTGCAAAAAACTTGCTGTTTGCACGAAAGTGCGAACGTTATTTCGAGGTGGGACGCTTGCGTGTCGGTGCCCTCGAAGTTACGGATTTTTTTCAAATACGCAAATTTTTTGCAAAAAAAATGCAAGATGCTTGCATATTTGTTGATTTTTTTGTAATTTTGCGGCGCAAAACGATCAAAACGATGCGCATAGGTGTTTTTGACAGTGGCTACGGTGGACTCACCGTGTTAGAGAAGATCCGTCAGCGTCTTCCTGAGTATGACTATATCTATCTGGGCGACAACGCGCGCGCGCCGTACGGTACGCGCTCGTACGAACTTATATATAATTATACGTGGCAGGCTGTTCGCTACCTCTTCCAGCAGGGGTGTGCCCTCGTCATTCTGGCTTGCAACACCGCCTCGGCCAAGGCCCTGCGCACCATCCAGCAGAACGATCTGCCGGCTTTGCGCGAGGAGGGCCAGGTCATCAATGTTCTGGGCGTCATCCGTCCTACGGCAGAGGTGGTCAGCCGCATGACCACCACCGGCCATATCGGTGTGCTGGCGACCCCCGGTACCGTCCAGTCCGGCAGTTATCCTATCGAGTTCCTCCATCAGAATCCTTCGCTCTCTGTCACCCAGCAAGCCTGCCCGCTGTGGGTACCCCTCATCGAGGCCGGCGAACATACCGGCGACGGAGCTGACTATTTCGTGCGTCAGTATATCGACGCCCTCCTGGCCCAGGACGACCAGATCGACACCATCGTGCTCGGTTGCACCCACTATCCGCTCCTCATGCCTAAGATCCAGGAAGCCCTTCACGGTCGCAACATACGCGTCGTAGCCCAGGGTGACCTCGTGGCCGCCAGTCTCGACGACTATCTCCATCGGCATGGCGAGATCAATGGTATCCTCACCCGCGGCGGTACCTGCCGGTTCTTCACGACCGAATCGGCCACTCGTTTCCGCGAGTCAGCCAACATCTTCCTCCGCCGCACCATCTCCGTGCAGCATATCGACTTACCATAAGTAAATAGGTCTAACGACCAATGACTAACGACCAACGACTAACGACTAACGACTAACCTCCAATAGCCTCGAGTCGGTCTTTCATCTGTAGCATCTCGTCTCTGAGACGGGCTGCTGTGTCGAAGTCCAGGTTCTCGGCCGCGGCACGCATTTGGCGTATCTTCAGGTTGATAGCTTTCTGTAGCGCCTTGGCATCCATGGTCTGCCATTCGGCCGTCTTCCATCCCGCACGTATCTGCTCCTCTAGCGCCTGCTTCTTCTGCGCGGCGTCGTGGTAGAGTTCGCTCAGTGCCGAGGTATTGATGTCCTTCTTGATGGCCTGCGGCGTGATATGATGCGCCTCGTTATAGGCCTGCTGCGCTCGGCGGCGATAGGCCGTCTGCTCAATGCATTCGCGCATCGATCGGGTGATGCGGTCGGCGTACATGATCACCTTGCCCTCCGTATGACGCGCTGCACGTCCTGCCGTCTGGATCATCGACCTCGTGTCGCGCAGGAAGCCCTCTTTGTCCGCATCCAGTATGGCTACCAGGCTCACTTCCGGCAGGTCCAGTCCTTCTCTGAGCAGGTTCACGCCTACCAGCACGTCAAACTCACCCTTCCTCAGTTCCTCCATGATCTTCACGCGCTCTATCGTGTCGATGTCCGAGTGGATATACGCCGAGCGGATGCCCGCCTTGCGCAGGTAGTCGTCCAGTTCCTCGGCCATGCGTTTCGTGAGCGTGGTGATCAGCACGCGCTGGTCTCGGTCTATCCGCTGGTGGATCTCCTCCAGCAGGTCGTCTATCTGGTGCTTCTGCGGCCTCACCTCTATCTCCGGATCCAGCAGACCCGTCGGTCGGATCAGTTGCTCCACCACGATGCCGCCCGACCGCTCCATCTCATAGTCTGCCGGCGTGGCCGAGACGTATATCGTCTGCGGCGTACGCGCTTCAAACTCGTCGAACTTCAGCGGACGGTTGTCCCTGGCTGCCGGCAGCCGGAAACCGTAGTTCACCAGGTTGTCCTTTCTGGCCTTGTCGCCGCCGTACATGCCGCGTATCTGGGGCACCGTCACGTGGCTCTCATCCACCACCAGCAGCATGTCCTTCGGGAAGTAGTCCAGCAGGCAGTAGGGTGGTGTGCCCTCTGCTCGGCCGTCGAAGTAGCGGCTGTAGTTCTCCACGCCCGTGCAGTAACCCAGCTCCTGGATCATCTCGATGTCGTACTTTACGCGCTCCTCGATGCGCTTGGCGTACAGGTCCTCGCCGATCGACTCAAACCATTCCACTTGCTTTCCGAGGTCCACCTTGATCTGCTCAATAGCCCGCGCCGTGCGTTCCGGCGAGGTGCAGAAGATGGTGGCGGGCGATAGCTGGTAGTGCTCAAACTCCTCGATCGTCTGTCCCGTCGCGGGATCCACCGTGCATATCGCGTCTATCTCGTTGCCGAAGTACTCCACGCGCAGCAGGTAGTCGGCATATGCCAGCGCGATATCCACTGTGTCGCCTTTCACGCGGAACTTACCGCGCTGCAGGTCCAGGTCGTTGCGCACATACTGTGCCGCCACCAGTTGCTTGAGCAGCTGCTCCTGTCCCGCCGTCTGACCGCGTTCCAGCCGGATGCTGTTCTCCGAGAAGTCCACCGGACTTCCCATGCCGTAGATGCAACTCACCGACGACACTACGATCACGTCCTTCCGTCCGCTCAGCAGTGCCGCTGTGGCGCGTAGCCGCAGGCGGTCGATCTCCTCGTTGATGCTTAGGTCCTTGTCGATATAGGTGTCGGTGCTGGGGATATAGGCCTCGGGCTGGTAGTAGTCGTAGTAGCTTACGAAGTACTCTACGGCGTTATGCGGGAAGAACGTCTTCATCTCCGAGTAGAGCTGCGCCGCCAGGGTCTTGTTGTGGCTCAGTATGAGTGTCGGACGGTTCACCCGCTCGATCACGTTGGCCACGGTGAAGGTCTTGCCGCTTCCCGTCACGCCCAGCAGCACCTGAGCCGGTGCACCCGCCTCAATGCCCTCCACGAGCTGATCAATCGCTTGCGGCTGATCCCCCGTCGGCTTATATCTACTCTCCAGTTTAAACAAAAAATGAAAAAATAAGTAAATGCGAAAATGAATAAATTGTAAAGTAAAAAAAAAGAGCTCTAGGCTCCTTTTTTTTTACTTTACTCGACGCTCTTGGATGCGAGCCTTCTTACCTGTCAAGTTGCGCAGGTAGTAGATCTTGCTGCGACGAACCTTACCGTACTTGTTGATCGTGATTTTCTCGATAAACGGGCTATCCATCGGGAAGATACGCTCTACGCCAACGTTGCCGCTCATCTTACGAACCGTGAAGCGCTTCTTGTCTTCCGAACCGTGGATGCAGATCACATCACCGCGGAACTCCTGAATACGCTCCTTGTTACCCTCTTTAATACGATAAGCTACGGTGATTTGGTCACCGGCCTTGAATGCCGGAAACTCTTTCTTCTCACCGGCGAATGCCTGTTCGGCAATCTTAATCAAATCCATTTCTCTATTCCTTAATATATGGATTAATACTTCTCCAAGCTGAGCATTTACTACTATTCGGACGGACCTATTTCAATCGCCAGAGGCTCAACATGGCTGCCTTTTCAGCGAAAAAGCGTGCAAAATTACTACATTTTTTTCATATATGCAAATTTTTTTCATTTTTTTTACATTTTTTTTTGTGTATTTCGAAAAAAAACCGTACCTTTGCACCTGCTTTTCGATGGAAGAGCTGTAGATGTGGCGAAGTTGCCATCCTTGCGATCCTGCTTCAGCCACTATTGTTTAACCGACGATAATCGTACATCGTAAATCGTCAAATCGTAAATCATTTTATGTATTTAACATCTGAGAAGAAAGCTGAGCTCTTTGCTCAGTATGGCAACGACGCCAAGAACACCGGTGCTGCAGAGAGCCAAATCGCTCTGTTCACCTTCCGTATCAACCACCTTACCGAGCACCTCAAGCAGAACCGCAAGGACTTCAACACCGAGCGTGCACTGACCAACCTCGTAGGTAAGCGTCGCCGCCTGCTGGATTACCTCAAGGCTAAAGACATTGAGCGCTACCGTGCTATTATTAAGCAACTCGGTATCCGTAAGTAATCCACAACCTTCTATTCTCAAAAATCCTGCCTTCGGGTGGGATTTTTTTGTTTTTTCACGAAATTCCCCCACAAAAATTTGCACATATCCGATTTTTTCCGTAATTTTGTAGCCTAAAAGGATAAAAACACTCACATCATGAATCGTATATTCATTTCTTACAAGCGCGCGGACAAGGATCTGGTCTTCCCCCTCAAGGATAAGATCGAGGCGGCTACCGGTGAACGCTGCTGGATCGACCTGGAGGGTATCGAGAGCGATGCCCAGTTCGCAAACATCATCATGCGGGCGATCGACCAGGCGGACCTATTCCTTTTCATGTTCTCCCAAAACCATGCTAAGATTGAGAACTTTGAGACCGACTGGACGGTCCGCGAAATCAGTTACGCGCAGAACAAGAAAAAACGCATCGTCATCGTCAATCTCGACCAAACGCCGATGGGTGACTGGTTCAACTTCATGTTCGGCCTTAAGCAACGTGTCGATGCTACCGACGAGCAAGCTCTTGAGCGCATGCTGCAGGATATATGCAAGTGGCTCAATATCCCGTACCGGAAGCCCGAACCCAAACCGGCACCTCAACCCGAGCCGGTAGTAGAGAAGGTAGTAGAAAAGGTGGTGGAGGAGAAAGTCGTGTACGTTTCCCAGGACAAAACCTACGTGCCCCTGGGTGTGTCTATTGTTCGCTGCTTCCGTCAGTATACGCTTCTCCGAGGGCGGGCAAGCCGTTCTGAGTTCTGGTGGTGGATACTCTTCCGATGGGTACTCACGATGACTGCTTTTTCTATCTATGGATATGATTATTGCGACGATGCTTGGCTGGGGGTATATTGTGTTCTGTGGCTCTTCCTGCTACCGCCTACTGTATCGGTATGGGTGCGTCGCCTGCACGATACCAATCATAGCGGCTGGTGGATTCTCTGTCCGGTCTACGACCTGGTGCTCGCGCTGATGGAGCCCACGCCAGGAGCCAATTCCTATGGTGAACCTGTATCGGCGGATATTAGCCATGAGAGCTCGCTTTGGCAACAATTGCAGCGCCGCTGGATTTCTATTCTTACCGGTGTGCTGTCTGCGTTCATGCTTGTGCTGTTCGTTATGGCGATGGGGCGAGAGAACCCGCCCGTAGAAGAAGTAAATTACGAACTGGTGGAAGAGACGCTTCCGCTACGGTATGACTTATACTTCGAGGGAACGATGGTAGATCCTGCCGAATTGATATACAATGCCGCTTCGCAGAGCGGTGAGTACTATGTCGACCGCAAGGGACGTCGTGTCACGCGCACAATTCGGTTGAGAGAGTATAACGAGCAGACCCGCGAACTCTCTTTTGAGGCTTTTACAGACTCTGCTTATACCGGTGTCTTTGAGGGCACCTTAACTATTTCCGGCACCCATGCCATGTACTCTGGAATATTTACCAATGCCTCCGGCAATTCCGTTAATTTTAATCTCACCGGCACCGCTACTTCTACCTCTACCTCCTCGGACCCTGCCCCGGCAGAATAATAAAGTTGTAATTTTGAACCATCCGCCCCGCGCTTCTGCCGTAGGTGCGGCACGCCCCTCACCCCCGGTGCTGCCTTCTGCAAGCGATGCGGTACGAAAATTCTTAGATAAAAATCGCTCCCACGAGCGATTTTTTGCTTCTTCGTTAGACTATCTCATTTTTCGCCAACTTTTATTCTCTTCGAGGGCGAAAGTGTTAAAAAAATCCGCAAATATTTGTCCGAAAGGTAGAATAACGCACTTTTTTTGCGAAAAAATTTGCAAAATACCTAATCTTTAACGTATATTTGTCGTCGGAATCGGCGATCAATGATTGCGATACTCTGTATCTTATGTAATTGTCGCGATTCCTCCTCTTCCCACAAATTAAAATTTGCGGGAGCCCTAAAAAGTCGGTCTGGTTACAAAACGGGGGACAAAAGCTTGCAGATATCGATTTTTTGTCGTACCTTTGCACCCGATTTTGAAAAACAGTCGACGATGGTCGGCTCATATTTATTAACTATTTAAAAACCTACTTTAATTATGGAAAGAATCCAATCTATTTCTTCGGAGGCACAGGAAGACCTCCGCATCGTCAATCACCTCGACATGCAAAAACTTCCTGAGAGTTTGCAACAGATGCTTTCGCTGGCCTCGACGCCCGATGAGCAGGACATCCTGCTCATGGCCACCCTCGCGGCCGCAAGTGCGTGCGTACCTAATTTGTACTTTACGTACGGCCCGACCGGCAAGAAGTACTACGCCAACCTCCAGTGCTTCATCCTGGCGGCTGCGGCGAGCGGCAAGGGTATCGCCGGTCAGGCGCTGGAGATGGTGCGCGTTCTGGACGAGCAGTACCCCATGCTTATCGCGGGCGACAGTACCCTGCCGGCCTGGTACAAAGCCTTGGCATCGCAGAACGGCTGCGGCTATATGCACGAGTCCGAAGGCTCGGTCATTACGGACATCTGGAAGTCGAGCGCCGCTAACTACAACACCGCCCTGCGTAAAGCCGCCGAGCACGAACCCATCTCCCGCAACCGCTGCAACGGCTCGTCCGAGATCCAGAATCCGCGCCTCAGTATGCTTCTAACCGGTACGTTCAATCAGTACCGCGCCCTGGTGCCCTCGGTGGAGAACGGCTATTTCTCCCGCTTGCTGACGGTCGTCATTCGTGGCACCAATCCCTTCGACAAGCGCTATGTGAGTTCCAAGGGTGGACAGAGCGTTATCCCCAAGCAAGTCGGCCATCGCCTCCTGCGTACGTACGAATCGCTTCTCGCCTCGCCCGAGCGCGAGTGGAGCCTCACGGACGCCCAGAAGGAGCGCCTCGGTGAACACCTGCAGACAGAGTATGCCACGCTCATCTCGCTCCTCGGCGACAATTTCCACTCGACGGTAATAAGGATGGCGGTACAGATAGAACGTATCGCGATGATACTGACGGCGATGAGACAGTCTTCGTCCATTTCGTCCGAAATGAATTCGGACGCTCATAGTACGTCCCCTTTGAGGAGCGTCAGCTCCGATGTGCTCCTCTGCTCTGATTATGACTACGCCACCGCCGAACTCATCGGCAGCCGTCTCCTCCTCCATATGGCAGCCGCCTACCGCCTCATCGATGGTGATGCCCAGGACCTCGTCCCCGACATCCGTCCCCTTGACCAGCGCCGCATCCTTTTTGACCACCTAAAGCCTAAGTATGCGCACAAGGATTTGGTTGCCGAGGCTCAGGCGCACGGCATCTCTCCTCGAACTGCTTTTCGATGGAATGAAAAATGGCTTCGCGAGGGTCTAATTGAGAAGGCTGAGTATGGCGTTTATCAAAAAGTTGGATGACAAAGTGACAAAGTGGCAAAGTTCGAAACGCGTTAATTCGCTTATTTACAACTACTTTGTCAACTTTGCCACTTTGCCACCTCAAAATATGGTATGTTCATTTCCGTCGGATTTTATCCGACATCCCTCATGCTCAAGTAAGGGGCAAGTCATGCTTAAGTCGGGCTAATCCTAGACCATTGAGCATAGAACACCATAAGGAAAGGCTAAGCAAACCCACCCAAAATCATTAACAGACGGCTGATAGCTGATAGCTGAAAGCCCAAAAATTCTATCATTATGGCAAGAGTATTATATGTTGAAGGCATTGTGTCGGTGCGTGGAGCACTCGACTCTGTTAAAGAAGGCCAAGCCAAGCGTGCTCGTTGGATCAGCCGCTTGCGCTGGCAAGGCGAAAAGAGTATTGCCTCCAATGGCAGTCTCTGGCACGAATTGTACCTGATGCGCATGCACGAAGGTCCGTGGTCCGATGGCGCGACCCGCAACCGCGAGATGATTAAGGCGGCGCAGCGCATGGCGCATGACATTGAGCGCATATGCTATCATCCGGAGGAGTTTACGGAAGAAGATATCGCCCAGGCGAAGATCTGGCAAGAGAAATACGCGGAGTACCGTGCCGGCTTCCCCGCCGACAGCAAGCAGCACAAGCACTTCTACGGATGGATGTTTTCCGAGATATATCGCTGTATAAGGCAGAATGCCGATGTATGTCAGACCTAACAGAAAGCAGAAAAATCGCACATAAATTTGCATATGTGCGATTTTTTTTGTACCTTTGCACCCGAAATTAAATCCTTTTTAATGCTATGTTGATCACTACTACCCCGACCATCGAAGGTCACACTATTAGAGAGTACAAAGGTCTTGTGTCCGGAGAAGTTATCTTCGGCATGAATTTCCTTAAGGATATCGGCGCCTCGCTGCGCGATTTCTTCGGCGGACGCACCGAGAGTTACGAGAACGCCATGCTCGAGGGACGCGAGACGGCACAACGCGAGATGATAGAGCGTGCTGAGGCCATGGGAGCCAATGCCATCGTAGGCGTTCATTTCGGCTATGAGACCATGGGCCAGACCAGCAGCATGATCATGATTTCCATCTCCGGCACCGCCGTAGTGATCAACTAGATGTACAATCGAGCATTTACACCAGAATGGATTACGGAGTTGAAATCGAACGAGATCTTTGTCTTCGGTAGTAATCTGGCAGGCATGCACGCCGGCGGAGCCGCGCGTGTAGCTGCCGAGCAATTTGGCGCCATATGGGGGCAGGGCATTGGTCTGCAGGGCCAGAGCTACGCCATCCCTACCATGCAGGGTGGGGTGGATACCATCCGGCCCTATGTGGATGAGTTCATCGCGTTTGCCAAGGCGCATCCCGAACTCACATTCCTCGTTACGCCGATCGGCTGCGGCATAGCCGGCTTTACGGCCGACGAGATAGCGCCGCTCTTCGCCCATGCGATCCATACCGATAACATCCTCTTGCCCGAATCGTTTGCCAAGATCGTCAACGACGATTACGATCGCTTCTGCCGCTCCTTCGACCACGATGCCGACCGTAATGCAGATAATTGGTGAAAGTAATTAAAATCGCACTTTCGGGTGCGATTTTCTTATTTTTTATAAAAATCTCCACAAAAATTTGCAGATGTCCGAATTTTTGTATAATTTTGTAGCCGAAAAAAGAATAATAACTTGATGGTATGACTCGATTGACTACTCTCCTGCTTATGCAGCTTTGCGCCGTGGGGATGTTTGCT
>DFGU01000013.1 GCA_002371785.1 Bacteroidales bacterium UBA3742 | reverse complement strand
TCGAGATGACGTCCATCTGACCCTCTACCAGGTAGCATAGGTCGGCCCGTGAGATAGCCTGCTTGGCGATATAGATTCCGTATAGTTCGCGTGTCTTGCTGTAGATAATCGAGTCGGGCGAGTTGACGTACTTGCCGACGTTGTCTTTCTTCTTCAGGATGCGTCCGGCAAAGCCTACTATCTTGCCGCTCACGGAGTGGATAGGGAAGATGACGCGGTCGCGGAAGCGGTCGTAGAGTCGGTCGTCTTGTTGTCCACGGCCGCAGATACCGGTACCGACCTTGGTGTCCACGTTGTTCAGGATATACTCGTCGCGGAAGCCCTGCTTCTTGAGTGCCTTGGCCAGCGGACTGCCTTTCTCTGGCGAGTAGCCCAACTGATACTTACGGATGACGTCGTCCGTCAGACCACGCTCGTGGAAGTAGCCCAGACCAACGGCCCGGCCTTCCTCGGTGTCCCATAGCTGCTGTTGAAACCAGTTGTTGGCGAACTCATTGACTGCAAACATCGATTCGCGGTTGTCCTGGCGCTGCTGTTCCTCGGGCGTCAGTTGTCGCTCCTCCACCTCGATATGATAGCGCTTGGCTACCTGCTTGAGTGCGTCGGCGTAACTGCATTGCTCAATCTCCTGCACGAACTTCACGGCATGGCCGCTGGCGCCGCAACCGAAGCATTTGTAGATACCCTTCGACGGACTGACCGTGAACGAACCTGTCTTCTCGTTGTGGAACGGACAGAGCCCGATCAGGTTAGCGCCACGTTTGTGGAGCTTGACGTAGTCGCCCACGATATCTTCTATCTTGGCCGCCTCGTATATCCTATCTATGGTCTCTCGTGGAATCATTTACTATAACCCGTAACCTGTAACCCGTTAACCGTTAATTATACCAAAGGTACATACCAATCTTGATCTCCCACTGGTCCAGTCGGCCGCGGGTGTTGCGGTCGATAGTGGCGCCGGTCGTGGTGTTCACAAACTGCTGGTTCTTATACGGATTGATCAGTCCGAAGTCGTAACCGCCACGCAGGAAGTAGCGCTTGTACTGGAATCCGGCGCCTACGCCCCAGGTCACGTTCAGCTGACGCAGGTCGGTGTTGGGATGATCCTTGCCGTAGCGGTTGGTCTCCTCCTCTTTGGTCAGTGTGCCACTCTGATCCATGCGTTGCTGGTCGTTCTGGCGGAAGACGAATCCGTACTGGATCGTCGGACCCGAGTAGAGCATGAGGTAGGTCTCCTTGGCAATCTCGAACTTGTACTGCCAATCTACGAACACCTCCATCTGGTGGTACATATACTGGCTGCGGCTCTCGGGATAGGTGGAGAAGGTGCTCATACTATTCCAATCGGTCTTGCTGGTCGCAAAGGTGTAATTAATACCCAGCGACGTACCGAAGCCCTTATAGATCGAGCCGTCATAAACGAGTCCCACTTTCAGTCCGTGCAGTTTGGTGACGTTCATGAGTGAGTCCTTGGGATAACTGGTGTTGGGGGAGTTTAGGCGCAGCGTAGGCTGTGCATATCCGATATGCAGTCCGAATCCCTGCTTGGGCGTCTCGCCCGCCATCACTGCCAGCGCACACAGCGCCAGACAAATCATACTAATGTAGCGTTTCATATAGCTTTAATCTTTTATCTTTCGACTGTAACCTGTAACCCGTAACCCTTTCGCCTACTTCGAGGCACTAATCACCGCCGAAGGCCGTTCGGTGCGTTTGGGGTGCAGCATCACGGCGCCGGGTCGTTTGGGTCGCTCGGCATCGGCCCAGAAGAAGCCGCTCAGCCGGTCCAGGCCGGCGGGTATCTTATCCATCGGGTAGAGCGTACACTGCGACTGCTGGGTGAAGACCGAGTGGTCGGGCTCCTGGTTGACGAAATAGACTTTTATAAAATTCGACTCCGTCACGTTCATACCCAGGTACGAGCCGTCATCCTCCTTGGGGAAGAAGATGGTACGTGCATTGGCGTTGACGTCGATGCGTCGTATGGTGTCGTCCTCGATGTAGGCGGTCATGTCCTTGCCTGCACATTGGTCGTAGTATTCCAGCACCTCGTGCTTGATGGCCAGCGCATTGCCCTGACCGCATATATGATCTACGGTGCCGTTCCGGATATATATCTGTGCGCTGTCGGCCGATACTTGCATGTCTTGTTGCCAGCATATGGGGTCGTAGAAGAGGCGCAGCACCGAGTCGCGGTCCTGCCAACTCATCGAGTCGCAAACGGCCTGCACATCGCTGCGGTAGATGCGTACGTGGCGGTAGGCCCGTATCCAGTTGGTGATGGTATCCACATAGCCGGTATCTACGGTCTGTAGCGAGTCGTTCAGCGTGGTAAGCACCATCAGGCGGTAGGGCGTGTCCTCGGTGCGCAGGGTGTCGGCATGGACATAGGTCCATATGCTATCCGACCAGTCCACCAGCAGCGCCTCGCGCGTGGCATAGCCGCGTTTGTCTTTCTCCCACATCTCGCCGTAGTTGCCGTAGAGCGTCTTCTGTTGCGCCGAGTCGGTCATGTGCATGTGCCCGAATAGGCGTCCGAACTTATTACGCTTGTCGTAGAAGATGGTGTCGGAGGTCATGGTCTGACCTGTCTGATGGGTCACTATCGAGCGGCGTAGCAGCATGGATTGTTCGGTCTGGGTGTTGTACCATCCGTCGGTGCTGTAGATATGCGTCGAGTCCTGGTATTCGATGTTGGTGGGTCCTTGCAGTTCGGCAATATGGCTGCTGGTGTTGTAGTAGAGCGTATCGGCCTCCAGGGCGAAGTTGGGGTGACGCAGGTGGATATTGTCGTAGAACACCGACTGATGCCGTGCCGGCGTATATTCGCCGCGTACGCTGCGCAAGGTGTTCAGTTCGTCGCGTATCACGCCGCCTCGTTCGAAGTAGGCTACGCCTCGCATGCGGTCATATACCACGCTGTCGGCCGCCATCTGGGTCATTGTATAGGATTTATGAATCAGTCGTACCGTGCCTCTGAGCCGGCCGATGCGGGTGTTGCCGTCGTAGAATAGCGTCTCGCCGTAGGCCATCACCGAGTCGCTCTGGAGCATGCGTACGCGTCCGTAGGCATCGATGCTGTTTTGCGGCTCGTAGAAATAGGCGGAGTCGCAGTAGAGCAGGGCATCTTCGTGGCGGAGCACCACATTGCCGCGCAGGATCTTCAATCCCGGCGTCTGCTGCTCATCGTAGCTGAGGCTGTCGGAGTGGAGCAGGCGTATGAGCTTGTCGTTGCGGGTGCGTGTGGTGTCGGTTGCGGTCGCAGACGCCTGAGGCTGCTTCTTAGCAGTCTCCGCCACACCCCATGCGGTTGCCATCACCGCCACGAGCACCAATATGATCAGTCCAATCTTACGCAACTCTGAATTTTTAAATCTTCAAATCTTCAAATCTTCAAATCATTCTTTCACCCACCCCGGATACTGGAAGTCGCAACCCGACCATTTCGGGTCTATCTGTATATAGGTGGCCTGTTGTTTCTGTTCGATCCACTTTTGGATATACTCTTGCGAGAGTTTCTGCTCCAGCATCGAGCGTATCATCTGGAAGTCGTCCTCCAGGTTGGCACGGTGGATGTCTATCTTTTTCTTTACGCGCACAATGGCACATACTTCGCGGTTCTTCGTCTCGTCCATCATGACGAACGGCGCCGATATCTCGCCCTCCTTGAGTAGATATACCTGCTTGGCGATTTCGGGCGGCAGGTCTTGGTACTCAAACATGCTGGACCCCGTGTTCTGATTAATCATCACGCCGGCATTCATTACGGTGTTCTTGTCCTGCGAGTATTGCAGTACGGCCTTGTTGAAGTCCAGGCGACCGCTGTCGATCTCCTGCTTGATGGAGTCGAGCGTCGCCAGCGAACGCGTCTTGTCGTCCTCCGACACGTGCGGACGCAGCAGGATATGGCGGCAGTTGATGCGGTCGCCGCGTTTCTCGATGAGCTGGATGATATGGTAGCCGTACTCTGTATGCACGATGCGCGATACTTTCTTGGGGTCGTTCAGCGCGAAGGCGGCTTCCGCGAACTCAGTCACCAGTTGGCCGCGACCTACGAAGCCCAGTTCGCCGCCTCGCTTGGCCGACTCGGTGTCCTCCGAGTACATGCGGGCCAGCATCGAGAACTGCGACTTGCCGGACGTGATACGCTCGGTGAAATCGCGCAATTGTTGCTTGATGCGCTCTATCTCCTCAAACGGTACGATGGGTTCGAAGCTGATTATCTGCACTTCCACCTGGGCCGGCATCATCGGCAGCGAGTCCATGGGCAGGGTCTTGTAGAATCTGCGTATCTCGGCCGGCGTGGGTTTGATGTTTTCCGTCAGTTTGCTCTGCATCTGCTGGATGATCATTTGGTTGCGCACCGCCGTCATCATCTCCTCGCGTATTTCCGACATCGTCTTGCGGAAATACTCCTCCATCTTCTCTTTCGAGCCGATCTGGGAGATATAGTAGTTGATACGCATGTCCACCTGGTGACTCACTGTAGATTCGTTCACCGTGATCGAGTCCAGCTCGGCCTGGTGGAGAAACAGTTTCTGGATAGCGATCTGCTCGGGAATAATGCAGTAGGGATCGCCCTTCAGTTCCTGTCCCTCATACTCGGCGCGCAGGCGCTCTTCCTCCACTTCGCTACGCAGGATAGCCTCGTCGCCGACGATCCAAATCACCTCATCGATCACGTTGTCCTGTGCCGCTAATCCGGCGCTAACAAGCGCCAGCACGGTCATTATAATAGTACGTATTTTCATCTTCTCTATAGCTGTATGCATATTTTAGCGTGCAAAATTACAAAAAAAATCGCACATGTGCAAATTTATGTGCGATTTTTTTTGTTTATCTTCTTCCATGCGAATGG
>DFGU01000093.1 GCA_002371785.1 Bacteroidales bacterium UBA3742 | reverse complement strand
TGGATGGCTATCAAGAGCAAACCCTATGTGCTACTCTGGGAGCGTCAGGGTTCGGAGAGCCTGAGCTCCACGGCCACGCGTCATCCGCAACAGATAGCGGCCTACCAGGAAGAGGAACAGGGTGAGGCGCTGGCATGGCTTGATTCGACCACGTTCTACACCACGAGCGACAGTAAGAGCAATACACCGATCTATAAATACGTTCGTACGTTCGGTTCGACGGTGACACCGGGTGATGCAACAGACATCGAGGAAGTACAAAGTGACAAGGTACAAAGTGACAAAGGACAGAAAGTGCTCATAAACGGACAACTGTATATCTTGCGGGGAGAAAAGGTCTATACGTTGCAGGGAGCAGCTTTATAATTTGGAATCGTACTTTCGGCACGCCCCTTTGGTTTGTAGTAACTTCGGTCCTCCCTACTATAAAAGAATTTATAGCAGGGTCCCCCCGAATTTACGTTCGCACTGTTGTGCAAACTCCAATCTTTAGCCGTAAAAACACAAATTATGCAAGCATTTTTGGATTTTTTACGTCTAAATCTTGCAAATTTGAAAAATTTGTAGTAAATTTGCAGCCGAAATTGGAGAAAACTGCTTTTAGATGCAACGAATCATACGATTTATAGTGTTTGTTCTTGGTCTCGCGTTCGCGCATAGCGCCTACGCAGAGCGAGTGGAGCAGGTGCCCTTCGGCACGATGGAGTCGTGGACGACGCGCTATATCAAGGAGTCGCGCCTGATCGGCGGCCAGACCCGCACGCTCTACTGCATCGGACCCAACCGTACCATCACGGAGAATGCTGCCTATCAGTACTCAGGCAAATGGTCCAGCCCATGGACCTGCAGCAATGCGTACGCCAAGGTGGCCGGCATAGAGAAGGGCTCGTGTACTGCCAGTCCGGAGAAACGATCGGGTGGCGGCACGTGTGCCCGACTGGATGTTAAGATGCAGGAAGTCAAAGTGCTGGGCATGATCGACATATCGGTGCTGGCAGCCGGCACCTTGTTCTGGGGCCGTACGCTGGAGCCGATCACCTCGGCTAAGGATCCGTACCGCTACCTGGATATGGGTGTACCCTTCACCAAACGACCGAAAGCCCTGATGTTCGACTACCGCTGTCAGGTCTCGCCCGAGACATGGGTATGGGTGGCCAAAGGCCTCTCGGCGCCCAAGAAGCAGCAGGGCCAGCATGACGAGTGCGAGGTGTATATGTTCCTGCAACGTCGTTGGGAGACGCCCGACGGCAAGGTGCACGCCGTGCGTGTGGCGACCGCCTACGAGCGCTTCGGCAAGACCCAGACGGCATGGGTCAATGCCCACCGTCTGCCGCTCTACTATGGCGACATCACGGGCAAGGCGTTCTACAAGCCCTACATGGGTTTCGTAAAACCCTTCCGCGCCGTGAACAGCAAGGGTAAGAACGTGCCCATCCAGGAAGAGGGCTGGGATGCTAACGCTACGCCGACGCATGCCATTCTGATGATGACCTCCAGCCGCTTCGAGGCCTTCACCGGTCATGAGGGCAACACGCTATGGATCGACAATGTGCGACTGGTATATGATGAATAAGACGAGGCTATGCTGAATGAAGAACTGTTGACATATCTGCTGACGTTTACCACATGGGACATCGTGCTGCTGGCCGTGGCCGGTGCGCTATGGTGCTACCTGATGTACTACGCGATACGCTACCTGGGGGCTGTCAGTCGCCGCAAACGGACGAAGCCTGCTGCACAGGATGTCGAAGCGAAACCGTTGCCAGGCGTGAGCGTCGTGGTCTGTGCGCGCAACGAGGGCGAACACCTGGAGGCTTACCTGCAGTCGTTGCTCTCGCAGGACTATCCCGAGTATGAGGTGATTGTGGTGAACGACGGTTCGCAGGACGACACGCGCGACGTGCTGGACCGCTATTGCCGTCAGTACGACCGGCTGCATACCACCTTCGTGCCCGCCGGTGCCCGCGTGATAAGCACCAAGAAACTGGGACTCACCCTGGCTGCCAAGTCGGCACGGTATGACTACCTGCTGCTGACGGATGCTGACTGTCGTCCCGAATCCAATCAGTGGATCCGCGAGATGATGGCACCCTTTGCCCAAGCGGGCATCGAGGTGGTGCTCGGCTATGGGGGCTATTTCTACGAACCCGGTATGGTTAACCGACTGACGCGTTACCAGACGCTCTATAGCGGACTGCAGTATATGGGCGCTGCCCTATGCGGACATCCCTATATGGGCGTAGGACGCAACTTGGCCTACTCGAAGTCGCTCTTCTTCCGTAGCGGCGGCTTCTCCGACACGATACACCTGCGTTCGGGTGACGATGATCTGTTTGTCAACAAGGTGGCTACCGCAAAGAACACGGCTGTAGTGACCTCGCGAGAGAGTATCACATGGTCGGAGAGCAAACATACTTGGCACGAATGGCTCGTGCAGCGCCGCCGCCACCTGAGCGTCTCGCCTGCCTACCGTTGGCAGACCAAGTTGTGGCTGGCTGTCGAACCCGTGGTGCGCGGACTTTGGTACATTTCGCTTATCCTGATGGGCGTCTTTGCGCACCCCATCACGTGGGTCGCAGCCCTGCTGTTGGCGCTCGTGCGCGGTATCACCTTGGCCGTTGTCATCAACCGCGGTGCACACACCTTGGGCGAGCACCGTTTCAACCCGTGGCGACTCTGGTGGTACGACCTGTCGATGCCGGTTCTTACGCTCTCGCTCATGAATGGACAAGGGCAGAAGAACCCGACGTGGTGATAAACCGATAAACGAATCAACTAGTAAACTAATCAACTAGTAAACTAATCAACTAGTAAACTAATCAACTAGTAAACAAATTAACTATCTATATTATGGCTGAACAAAATCAACAACTAAGCATTAACATCCCGCAGGACAAAGCTACGGGAGTGTTTTCCAACTTGGCACTGATCGCACATACTCCTACGGAGTTCGTGCTGGATTTCGCACAAATGATGCCGGGTCTGAAACAGGCTAACGTGGTGTCGCGCGTCGTGACCACCCCGGAACATGCAAAACGTCTGCTGATGGCGCTGCAAGATAACATCGCGAAGTACGAGAAGCAATTCGGTACTATCAAAAACCCCGGTAACAACCAGAATCGTCCCATTCCGGGTTCGACCTATCCGATGTCGTTCGGTGGCGGCGAAGCGTAAATAAAGTTGAAAGTTGAAAGTTTAAAGTTTAAAGTTAATACCCATATATCATGAAAACTTTTCCTGCATCGCAGTTGATCATCAATGCTGATGGCTCTGCATTTCATCTGCACCTACGTCCCGAATTCTTGGCCGACAAGATCATCCTCGTAGGTGACCAAGACCGTGTTAACATGGTAGCATCCTTCTTCGACGAAGGTAGTATAGAGTGCGATGTACAATCGCGTGAGTTCCACACCATCACCGGCCGTTATCAGGGTAAACGTATCTCCTGTATCTCCACCGGTATCGGTACCGACAACTGCGACATCGTGATGAACGAGATCGACGCCCTGGCCAATATCGACTTTGAGACCCGCCAGGAGAAAGCCGAACCGCGTCACCTGGAGATCGTACGTATCGGTACGTGCGGCGGTATGCAAGAGGATATCCCTCTGGGTACGTTCCTCGTTAGCCAGAAGTCGATCGGCTTCGACGGCGTGCTGGCCTTCTATCACGACCGTGACAAGATTGTGGACCTGGGCTTTGAGAAAGCACTCGTAGAGCATATCGGCTATCCGAAGAAAGCCGCTGTGCCTTACGTGGTATCGGCTAATCCCGAACTGGTCAACAAGATCGCTCGCGATGACATGATGCGCGGTTGCACCATCGCCGCCAACGGTTTCTATGGTCCGCAAGGCCGCGTGCTGCGCGTGGATCTGGCTGTGCCAGATATCAACGAGAAGATCACGTCGTTCCGCTACGAGGGACAGCGTATCACCAACTACGAGATGGAGGGCAGTTGTATCGCCGGTCTGGCTCTGCATATGGGCCACAAGGCTATGACCGTATGCTGCGTGATCGCACAGCGTAAGATAGAGGCCGCCAACACCGACTACAAACCTCGTATCAAGGAGCTGGTACGCACCGTACTGGAGCGCTTCTAAAACCAATTTTATATGAAACGACTACTCATCATCCTTGTAGCCGCACTCACCCTCGTGGGCTGCGGCGGCAAGGGTAATAATAAGGTTCGCACCGTTGGCGCGGACGAGATAGAATACAACGTGGACCGTTTTTACGACTTGGCTATCCTGCGCTACCGTGTGCCGGATTTTGAGAACCTGAGTACCCAACAGAAGGCGCTCGTCTACTACCTGAGCGAAGCTGCGCTCTGGGGGCGTGACATACTGTACGACCAGAACTGCCGCTACAACTTGCGTGTGCGCCGTACCTGCGAAGCACTCTACCTGGGCTATGAGGGCGACCGCGAATCGGAGCAGTTCAAGCTCTTTGAGCAGTACCTGAAGCGCGTATGGTTCTCCAACGGTATTCACCACCACTATGCCGAGGATAAGTTCCTGCCGGAATGCACCGAGGCATGGTTTCGTCGGGCGTGCCAGGAGAGCAACGTAGCGCTGACCGACGAACTAGTGCGCGTCATGTTCGACCCTACGGTGCTGCCTAAGAAGGTGTGCCAAGATGCCGACAAAGACCTGCTGCTGGCCTCGGCCTGCAACTACTACGACGGTCTCACCCGCGCCGAAGCCGAAGCATGGTATGAGCAGCACAAGGATACCAGCGACGAACCGCGCTGGATAGGTCTCAACTCCAAGCTCATCAAGCGCGACGGCCAGATCATCGAGCGCGTCTTCCGCGCCGAGGGTGACGGCCTCTATCGTGAGGCCTTGCAGCACGTGGTAGAGAACCTGGAGAAAGCCCTGGAGTATGCCGAGACCGACGAGCAGCGACTGGTGCTGCAGAAACTCATCGCGTTCAACCGCACGGGCGACCTCAAGACTTTCAACGAGTATGCTATCGCCTGGGTGCGCGACCTGGAGAGCCGCGTAGACTTCGTCAACGGTTTCACCGAGGTGTACGGTGACCCGCTGGGTATCACCGGTGCCTGGGAGGCCATGGTCAACTTCCGCGACGAGGTGGCTACCGACCGCACCCGCACCCTCTCGGCCAACGCACAGTGGTTTGAGGATAACTCGCCGACCGATCCCAAGTACAAGAAGAAGGAGTGCCGCGGCGTGACCGCCAAGGTCATCACGGCGGCTATGCTGGGCGGCGACTGCTATCCCGCTACGCCTATCGGTATCAACTTGCCCAACGCCAACTGGATTCGCAAGAACTACGGCTCCAAGTCGGTGACGATAGCCAACTTGACCGAGGCCTATTACCTGGCCGCACAGGGTGACGGCTTCAACGAAGAGTACTACCTCTCTGACGAGGAGCGCGAACTGGCTAAGAAATACGGCGCACTGATGAGCGACGTACACGTGGACCTGCACGAGTGCCTCGGCCACGGATCGGGACAACTGATGCCCGGCGTGACGAAGGACAACCTCAAGGAGCATGGCTCTACGCTGGAGGAAGCCCGTGCCGACCTGTTCTCGCTTTACTATATGGCCGACCCGAAACTGGTGGAACTGGGTATCGTACCCGACGAGGAAGCGTATAAGACGCAGTACTACCACCAGTTGCTGAACGGCGCCATGACCCAACTCGTGCGCGTAGAACTGGGTAAGAATATAGAGGAATCGCATATGCGCGACCGCGCGCTCATCGCGCGTTGGGTGCTGGCTCATGTGGACTCGGTGAAGCCCGAGGCCGAGATCATCGAGCGTGACGGTAAGCACTACCTGCGTGTGAACGACTACCAGGGTGTTCGCCGCCTGTTCGGTCAACTGCTGGCTATCGTGCAAGAGGTGGTGTCCACGGGCGACTATGAGCGGGCATGCCAACTCGTAGAGGACTACGCCGTGAAGGTGGATCCGGACCTGCATCGCGAACTGCTGGCACGCTATCAGCCGCTGGGCATCGCGCCCTACAAGGGATTTGT
>DFGU01000054.1 GCA_002371785.1 Bacteroidales bacterium UBA3742 | reverse complement strand
GAGGAGGTCTTCCGCGAGACCATGCCCAACTACTACTCCTATGAGTACGGCTCTATGTCGCGTGAGGTAGAAGAGAGTTCCAAGAGCAACACCACGGCGCTGATCTATCTCATATGCGTCATCCTGATCTACCTCATCCTGGGTTCGCTCTACAACTCCTGGCTCACGCCCTTTGCCGTGCTGCTCAGCGTGCCGTTCGGACTGATGGGTTCGTTCCTCTTCTCGTGGGTGGGCTATAAGATCGGTCTGCCGGGTATGGAGAACAATATCTACCTGCAGACGGGTGTGATCATGCTGATCGGATTGCTGGCCAAGACGGCCATCCTCATCACCGAGTTTGCCGCCGAGCGCCGCAAACAGGGATTGCCCATCGTAGAGGCAGCCCTGGAGGCTTGTAAAGAACGTCTGCGTCCTATACTGATGACCGTCATCACGATGATCGTCGGTATGATACCTCTCGTCATCTCCGGCGGAGCGGGTGCTAACGGCAACCGTGCCCTCGCACTCGGCGTGGTAGGCGGTATGGCTATCGGTACACTCGCACTCGTCTTCGCCGTGCCGGCCTTCTTCATCGTCTTCCAGACCCTGGAGGAGAAAATCAGCGGGAGCCCAGTAAAGGCAGAAAGCCGGAGTGTCTCCGGAGCCGAAAATGTGTCAAAAATCAAAAGCGGAAAGGAGGCAAAGCAATGAAAAAAATATTCATTATTCATTATTCATTAATCCTTATCCTCTGTCTCTCCGGTTGCAACGTCTATCGCAAGTATACGCCGCCCACAGAGACGCCCGAAGGACTCTTCGGACAGGTGGAGCAGGGCGATAGCAGCGCGGCCGAGATGTCGTGGCGCGAGTTCTTCACCGACCCGCTCTTGCAGCAACTCATCGACTCGGCCCTTGCCCGCAACACCGACATACGTTCCGCACAACTGACCGTACAGAAAGCCGAGGCTTCGCTACGCGCAGCCAAACTGGCCTACCTGCCTTCGCTCAGTTTCAACCCCTCGCTCAGCATCGGAGGAACGGTGCCCCCGGGCGGATCGGTCACGCCGACATGGACCTACAATATCCCGCTCCAGATCGACTGGAATATCGGCATCTCCGGTTCCGTGACCGTCAACAAGCGTAAGGCGCAAGCCGTACTCTCCCAAGCCCAGGCACAGCAACAGGCTATGCAGGCCAACATCATCTCGGCCGTCGCCCAGCAGTATTACATGCTGCTGTTGCTCGACCGCGAACTGGAGATACTCATCGCCACCGACAGCCTTTGGCTGCAATCGCTTGAGACGCAACGTGCGCTATGGGAGAACGGTCAGTCCTACTCTACGGCCGTCAACCAGATGGAGTCGTCGGAACTGAACGTCCGCATGCAGATCGTCGAGACGCGTCGCAACATACGCAACATTGAGAACTCGCTCTGCACCACCCTGGCCATGACGCCACGCGCCATCCAACGCAACGGTTGGGGACAGTATGCCTTGCCTGCACGTTTTGGCACGGGTGTACCCGCCGCCATGCTGGAACGCCGTCCGGATATCCGGTTGGCCAACCACAGCCTGGAGGAAGCGTTCTACGACGTAGCCTCGGCCCGCGCTGCCTTCTATCCCTCTATCTCGCTGCAGGGCATACTCGGCTGGACCAACGGTCAGGGCGCTATAGCCGACCCGGGTGCGCTACTCATGCAATTGCTCGGTTCGCTCACCCAACCTATCTTCCAGCTCGGCAAACTGAAGGCCCAACTCAAGATAGCTAAGTACGAACAGGAGGACCGCATGAACCGGTACGTACAGACCGTCATCGAGGCCGGCAACCAGGTGAACGAAGCCCTTGCCGATTGCCAGGAAGTGGAGGAGATGGCTGTGCTCTACCGCCGCCAGGTAGAGGTGCTTCAGGAGGCTTATGCCGGCACCCACGAACTGATGAACAACGGTAAGGCCAGTTACCTGGAGGTTCTCACCGCCCAGGAATCGCTGCTCACCGCCCAACTCAACGAGGTGACCAACCTCTACAACGGTTCGCAAGCACTCATCGGCCTCTACATCGCCCTCGGCGGTGCCACGAAATAAAAGTGAAAGGTGAAAAGTGAAAGAAAATATCGCGCCGTCTTCATCGACTGGGATGACACCATAGGCGACTGGACGCAAGCCGAGCACCGGGCACTGCGAGAATTGCATCGCACCTACCCGGCGCTCCGGGCGCGGTATGCTACACCGGACGACTACCTGGCGGCCTACCGGCCATACAACCTGGAGCTATGGGCCCTATACGGTCGTGGCGAGGTCAGCAAAGAGCGGCTCCACTTTGAGCGTTTCTACCGTCCGCTGCTGGGCAATACGCCGCCCGAAGAAGCCGACCCTGCGCTCCGCGACTTAGCCCACGAGATGGGCGACCGCTTCCTGCAGCTCACCAATCGCTATTTCTCCTTGCTCCCCGACGCCGAGCGCGTCGTACGCCTGTTGGCCGAGCGCTACCCGCTCACCATCCTCAGCAACGGATTCAAGGAGGTGCAGTACTACAAGTTCGCCCACTCCGGCCTGCAAGACTGCTTCCTCCATACCATCATCAGCGAGGAGGTAGGCGTCAACAAACCGCAGCCCGAGATATTCCGCATCGCGCTGCAGCGCAACGGACTGACCGCCGACCAGGTGGTCATGATCGGCGACAGCTACAGCTCCGATATCCTCGGCGCACAAGCCGCCGGCATCGACCAGATCTGGCTCCACAATGGCCCTCCCCTGCCCACCGAGACAGCCACCTACATCGTGCCTCGCTTGGCGGATGTATTAGAAAAATTATAAAATGTCGTTAGTCGATAGTCGTTAGTCGTTAGACAACAAAAAAAACAAACAATATGAAAAAACTATTCTTCTTTTTTGCCGCCGCAATGATGGCAGGCAGCATGATGGCACAAACGCCCGCTCAGAGCGACTCGATCGAGAACGAGATTGTAGAGCTCACCGTAGTAGAACAAATGCCGGAGTTCCCCGGCGGCCAAAACGCTCTGATACAATATCTGAGCCAGAATATCCGGTATCCCCTTATCGCCAAAGAGAACAAGATCCAGGGACGCACGCTGGTATCGTTCGTCGTGGAGAAGGACGGCAAGATTTCAAACGTTCAGGTCCTGCGCTCCAGCGGCGACATGATGCTTGACCGAGAGGCTATGCGCGTCATCCGCAGCATGCCCCGTTGGCGTCCCGGCTTCATGAAAGGCCAACCCGTCCGCGTCCAGTACCAAGTACCAATCACTTTTAAACTATAATTCTTATGAAAAAGCAACTATTCATTTTGGCATGCTTGGTAAGTAGCATGGCATTTGTATCCTGTAATATAGGCGAGAAGAAAGCGACTATTCATGATCAGACAGGCAAGAGTTTAGTGATGGAGGAAATGAAGCGAATGGATAGTGCCGTCTCGCAGATGTCGGTAAACCCTGCAAAAGAGGCGGTGGAAGACGCTAAGGCTAAAAAAGAAGCCAAGGCCGAGGCCCAGGCCAACGAAGTAACGCCCGATCTGGCCCGTAATGAGATAAATGGCGGCAAGGTGAAACAAATTACCCAACACTTTACTTCATCACTCACTGCCGGCGAACCTGAGACAGTCTTGTTTGACTTCGCAGGTAAACAAAATTATCTGGCGAAATATAAGACCCAGAGAGACAACAGAAAACGTGTAACGCGAGTATTTGAAAGTGTGAAAGATAATTTTACGGAAGTGACATACACGTATGCCGGAAATAGCTATCGCAAAGTATTCACTGACGAAGTGGGTGGATATATTGATGCAGAGGAAGGAGAAGTAGGAGATGGATATGAATTCAAGCACTATTATTACGCAGACAGCACCAACAACCCTACGGGAATTTTCGCTACCTGCTGCCAGGATATAACTCCCTCCTATACGGAATACACTTATCTTGAGTTTGATAAATACGGCAACTGGACGAAAAGACAAGCCGTGAGGTACGATTTTGACTATTCTTCCGCTTATACGAAACAGTATGAAAAACTTTTGAGGACTTTGGATCAGGCAGCCCATGATCTGCAGAAAAACAACGTGGAGCCGCAGTTAATTGCCCTAATGAAGAAAAGCTGCAAGCGTCCGGACAAAATCACCGAAACTCGCCAGATTGAATACTACAAATAAACGCGAAAGTGTTTCAAACAATATGCTACGCAAACTACTTTTCA
>DFGU01000122.1:1686-11248 GCA_002371785.1 Bacteroidales bacterium UBA3742 | reverse complement strand
GAGTTTGTCGAGGAGAGCGAACTGGACAGCCCGCGCAAGCACTTCCTGCAGATCGACCAACTGGAGCTGGGCAAACGCTATTGCGCGTACGTGACGACCTATTCCGGCCTGTATCGCTACAATATGAACGACCTCGTCGAGGTGGGCGGCTACTACTACAATACGCCTACCGTCCATATGATCTCCAAGGTCAACGGTATCGTCTCCATGACGGGCGAGAAGCTCTACGAACCCCAGTTCATCGAGGCCGTTCATCAGGCCGAGGAGCAGACCGGCATACCGACCAAGTTCTTCGTGGGCTTTGCCGATGTCGAGCAGTCGCGCTACCACTTCTACTTCGAGTTCCAGGACGAAGCCGTCACCCAGGAGCAGGCCGATGCCTTTGCCAAGGTGGTGGACGAAAAACTGCAACATATCAACCTTGAGTACGAATCCAAGCGTAAGTCCTTCCGACTGGCCGAACCCCAGGCCCACCTGCTGCTCAGCAATGCCTATGCCCGCTTCAAGGCCGCTTGCCTCAAGGACGGTTTCCGTGACGGTCAGTTTAAGTTCAACCTGCTCATGCAGGACGAGAAACGCCGCACTAAGTTTAATATGCTCCAGCGCTGGGAGAGCCGCTTCGACCGCCTCAGTGAGGGAGTGATCAATAGAGCCAACCGAATCGATGATCGACGAAAAGCGCGTGCTAAACGGCGTCAAGAACGTCGTACTGGATCTGGACGGAACGCTGTACAATAAGCGTGGCCTGGCCCGCCGTATGGTGCGTCGCCTCTGGTGGTCGTTGCCGCTGCTGGCGGTCGATCGCCTGGCCCATGGTCGCTGCTGGCGATGGGTGGTCCGTACCCGCTGGTACCGTCGTATCTATCTGCCCACGATGGTCCGAATGATAGGTGAGGGCTGTTCGGTGCGCGAAGAGGTGCTGCGACTCATTTCTGAGTGTCGTCGCAAACAGATTCCCATGGCTGTCTATTCCGACTACGCTTTCGTTCCCGAGAAACTCCGGGTGCTTGGGATCGATGCCCGGCAGTTTGCGCTGCTCATCGACTCACCTACGCTCGGCGCTCGCAAGCCCTCCCGCGAGGCGGCGATGAAGCTGCTCAGTATGCTGCATGCCGAGCCCGATACCACGCTTTTCGTGGGCGACCGCGAAGACACCGACGGCGAGACCGCCCGACTCGTAGGCGCTAAATTTATGCTAGTCAACTAGTCCACTAGTTCACTAGAACACTAGAACATTATGAACATTATGAACAAACGATATCAAGATCTGCAACTGACTCCCGGCACCTACGTGCCGCCCGTGCGCACCGACTACCCCGAGGACGATCCCTACGTCGGCCTGTACAAGCCGGTGTATGACCGTGACTTCCCGGCCGTGGATGCCGACTATCCCTATTTCGATCTGTCGCTCCCTAACCGACTGCGTGTGTGGTACGGCTACCATGTCGTACGACCTATCCTCGGTCTGGTACTGCGCCTGCGCTACGGTCTGCGTTGGCGCACCGAGGACGAGACCCGTTGGCATCGTTGCGCCTGGCCGGTACGCCGTTGGCTCCGGCAGTTCGACCTCAGCCGGGGGGCGATCACGGTGGCCAACCACTGTTATCGCCACGACTGCGCCTCTGTCTTCACCGCCCTCCGCCCGTCGTCCCATACCCGCATACCGATGTTTGCTCCTAATTTCCGAACGCGCGACCAGCGCTACCTGCGCATCATCGGCGGCATACCTATCCCGGATGCCAAGGAGGGACTGAGCGCCATGAAGGCCTTCAATGCCGCCTTCGATGCGTACGATCAACTGGGCTACTGGTTTCATATCTTTCCCGAGGCCAAACGCTGGGACTGGTACAAACCCCTGCGACCCTTCCAGAAAGGTGCTTTCACCATGGCCTATAAGTACCGTAAACCCATCCTGCCTTGTGCTGTCAGCTACCGTCCCCGCACTGGCCTCTGGCGCCTCTTCGGACCCAAGGAAGAACCCCTGACCCAGGTCATCATCGGTCGTCCTATCTATCCCGATACCTCCCGTCCGCGTGGCGAGGAGACCGAACGTCTGTTAAACGAAACCCATGCTGCTGTATGTCGCTTAGCCGGAATCACACACAATACGTGGCCATCATCGCTCTGATCGCCTCGATGATCATCTGGTCGGTGAGCGGCATTGCGATCAAGCATGCCCTGGCCGTACTGCCGCCGTTCACGCTCATCATCCTGCGCTTCGTGCCGTCGGTGCTGCTCATGCTCCTGATCGGTCTTATCTGTCGCAAGAGTCCGCTCTTGTGCCTGCAGAAACTGGAGCGAAAAGATATTCCGCTTTTCCTGATCGCCGGCTTCTGCCAACCCTTTCTCTATTACATGCTCGAGACCTTTGCCTACGATGCGCTCAATAGTCCTACGATAGCCGAGACCCTGCTCTCCACCTCGCCGCTGCTCAGTCCGCTCTTTGCTGCGGTACTGCTGCGCGAACGGGTCACCAGGTACAATATTATCGGTATCCTCGTCTCTACGGCTGGCGTCTTTGCCCTCTCCTTGGTGGGTAGTAGCAACTATTCTATCGGTAGTTATTGGGGTGTGCTGCTGGCTTTCTTGGCCGTCTCGGCTGCCGTCATCGACTCCATCATGATGCGCAAAGTACCGGCTTATTACACCTCCCTCAGCTTCATCTTCTATGCCCAGCTGATCAGTCTGCTCTTCTTTATCCCCATATGGTGGTTTAAGGAGGGACCGGAAGCAATCTCCAATCTCCAATCTGCAATCTCCAATTCCGAAGTGCAGGTGGCACTTTGGTGTGTGGCCTATCTGACGGTGTTCGCCTCTGTGATCGCCTTCATCCTCTTCTGCTTTGCCCTGCGTCGGGTGGGGGTGACCCAAGCCAATGCGTTCAACAATATCCGTCCCGCTTTCACCGCCCTATGGATGCTTCTCTTCTTCCACGAAATGTTGCCTTGGGGCAAGTGGATGGGCATGGCGCTGATCATTTTTGGACTGTTTATATGCCAAAAACGAGAAAAAACCGAAAAAACATAAGTTTTTTTTGCATATTCAACGTAAAATTCGTAACTTTGTGCGCTTTTTTGTGAGAAAATTATAAACGATCATGGATATACATACTATTGATTTCTTTTACGACCTGCTGTTTATCATGTTTTTGGTAGGCCTAGTCGTGTTTGTATCCCTCTATTTCGTCGATGCCGGCTACGGCAAGATGCGTTCCGAGAAATGGGGCCCCAGTATGAATAACAAGGTGGGCTGGCTGCTCATGGAGTGCCCCGTCTTCTTCGTGGTGCTCTACGAGTACTTCAAGTCGTTTTCGATGTACAACGGAGTCACGATGAATGCCCCCTATTGGGTCTTCTTCCTCATCTTCGAGTTCCATTATTTCCAGCGGTCCTTCGTCTTCCCCTTCCTCTTGAAGGGCAAGAGCAAGATGCCGTTTGCGATCATGATCATGTCGGTCATCTGGAACTTGATCAACGGGTATATCCAGGGCTACTTCCTCTTCCATATCGCGCCCAACGATCCTACCTATTCGCATCTCTATACCGGCGAGTGGCTCACCGATCCGCGTTTCATCCTCGGTACGCTCATCTTCTTCACCGGATGGATCATCAACATGCATTCCGATCATGTCATTCGCCATCTGCGTAAGCCGGGCGACACCAACCATTACTTGCCCAAGAAGGGTATGTACCGCTATGTGACCAGCGCCAACTACCTGGGCGAGATCACCGAATGGCTCGGTTTTGCTATCCTCACCTGGTCGCTGGCCGGACTGCTCTTCTTCTGGTTCTCGTGCTGCAACCTCGTGCCGCGTGCCAACTCGATCTACCATAAGTACGAGGAGGAATTCCCCGCCGAGTTCAATCGCAAGAAACTGAAACGAATAATACCGTTCATTTATTAGTCGTTAGTCGTTGGTCGTTAGTCATTAGACTAATTTAACAACAAAATTCCAACGACCAATTACCAACGACCAACGACCAGTATCCAACGACCAACGACCAAATCCTATGATCCATAATTTTAGAGACTTAGATGTGTGGAAACGCTCCATGTCTTTGGCGGAGCGTGTATATGCGGTTACACGCAAATATCCCGAAGAAGAAAAATTTGGCTTGATTTCTCAAACACAACGGGCAGTTGTATCTATCGCTTCGAATATAGCAGAGGGAGCAGGTAGAGGATCAGATAAAGATTTTGCTCATTTTCTAAATGTGGCTTTGGGATCTGCTTTTGAAGTGGAGACACAACTAATGTTAGCTAGACAGTTTAAGTATATTACTGAGGAAGAACAAGAAATGGTGCTTTCTGAATTGCATATTATTCAACCTCAGTTAAATGCGTTGATAAAAAAATATAGCATATAATATGATGAATAAAGAAATCCAACGACCAACGACAAACGACCAACGACTTTTCTCTCCCTACCAATTGGGGCCCATCACGCTGCGGAATCGTATTATCCGCAGCGCTGCTTTTGAGAATATGGCGCGTCATAACGCTCCTACGCAACAGCTCCAGGACTATCACGTCAGCGTAGCACGCGGTGGAGTAGGTATGACTACGGTCGCCTATTGTGCTGTGGATCTGAGCGGCGTGTCGTTCGACGGCCAGCTCTATGTGCGCCCGGAGATCATCCCCGACATGCGCCGTATGACCGACGCCATCCATGCCGAGGGCGCCAAGGCCAGCATCCAGTTGGGCCACTGCGGCAACATGACCCATTTCTATACCTGTCATTGTATGCCCGTCAGTGCCGATACGTGGTTTAACCTCTATAGCCCCACCATCCATCGCCGCCTGCGCGTGGACGAGATCCATACCCTGGTTCGTAAGTTTGGCGAGGCCGTAGACTGGGCCCGCGACTGCGGCTTCGACTGCGTCGAGATACATGCAGGCCATGCCTACCTGATCTCCCAGTTCCTCTCGCCGCGTACCAACCATCGTCACGACCAGTACGGCGGTAGCTTCGAGAACCGCGTACGCTTCCTCAACGAGGTGCTCGACGAGGTCATGCTGCATGCCAAGGACGACTTGGCCGTGGTGGTCAAGACCAATATGTGGGACGACTGCTGGCGCGGCGTGTCCATCGAGGAAGGTATACTTGTAGCCAAAGAGATTATCAAGCACGGCGTACATGGCCTTGTGCTCTCCGGCGGTACGGTCAGCCGTAGCCCGATGACCATCCTCGGTGGCGCTATGCCCTACAAGACCCTGGCCCACTATATGAACATGCGTTCGTTCTGGTGGCTCAAGGCCGCCCTCAATATCCCGGGCGTGGCAGCCGTTATGACGCCTACCGTGCCCTTCCGCGAACTCTACTTCATGGACCAGGCCAAGATCTTCCAAGAGGCCCTCAAAGAAGAACTGCAGCCAACGACCAACGACAAACGACCAATTGCCCTTATATACGTGGGTGGTGTGCAGAGTGGCGACAACTGTCAGCAGATCATGGACGAGGGATTCCCGCTCTTCCAGATCGCCCACGTGCTCATCAAGGATCCCGATTTCGTCAAGCATGTAGAGGCCGACCCGCATTACCATGCCGGTTGCCACCGCTCCAACTACTGCGTAGGTCGTATGTACAGCAAAGACATGAAGTGCCACGAGTGCGTCGAGCGTGACGGCGAACAGATCGCTCCGCGTATCAAACGAGAAATAGCTAAACTGGAGGCCGAAGCCAAAGAGTCGGTTGAACAACAAAAAATGGCCAAATGAGTAAATGTGAAAATGTGAAAATGCTATCTCTTGTCACCGGCGCAAGTAGCGGTATTGGCTTGCAGTATGCCACCCAGTTGGCACGCGACTATCATACCGATCTTCTCCTTGTTAGCAACCAGGAGGAGGAACTCCAACGCGTAGCCGCCGATCTGGCCCGGCAGTATGGCGTACGTACCATCGCCCGCTATGCCGACCTCAGTCGCCCCAATGCCGCTGAGACGCTCCATGCATGGTGCCGCGAGCAGGGCTACGTGGTAGATATCCTCATCAACAACGCAGGTGTCTTCTTCTTCAACCCCTATTGCGAGACCGCCATGCCGCGTATCGAACTGATGCTCAACCTCCATATGATCACCGTCGCTAAGCTCTGCCGCCTCTTTGGCGAAGATATGCTCCGGCGCGAGTTGACCGCCGAGGAGGCCGCTCAACGCATCAATGGACATCCGCGCAAGCGGGGCTATATACTCAATATGTCGTCTATGTCCGCATGGATGGCTATGCCGGGTATCCAGACCTATAATGCCACCAAGGCCTTTATCTACAATTTCTCCAAGTCGCTGTGGTACGAACTCTATCCCAAGGGCGTCAATATCACGGTCATGACCCCCGGAGCCGTAGATACCGGCCTGTTTGGCTTGGCGCCCAACCTGCGTCGCCTGGCGGTCAACCTCACGGTCAGCATCCCGCCTGAAAAACTGGTGAAACGTGCCCTGAAAAAACTCTTCCAGGGCAAGAAAGCCGACATGCCGGGTGTGATCAACTGGCTCAGTACGCCGCTGCTGAAGCATACGCCCGACTGGTTGCTCCGTCTCGCCATGCGCTACGTAGGTAAATACCAAAAATAACGACTAACGACTAACGACTAACGACTAATATGCTCTCTCTCGTAACAGGCGCCAGCAGTGGTATCGGACTGCAATATGCCACCCAGTTGGCACGCGACTATCATTCCGACCTCCTCTTGGTTAGTAACCAGGAGCAGCAACTCCAATTCGTGGCCGACGAACTTGCGCGCACGTATGATGTGCGCACCTACGCGGTTTATATGGACCTGAGCCGCATGGAGGCCGCCGACGAACTGTGGGCGTACTGCGAGCAGGAGCAGCTGGAGGTCGACGTACTCATCAACAATGCCGGCATGCTCATCTTCGATGCCTTCTGCCGCGTACCCATGCAGCGTATCGAGACCCTGCTCATGCTACATATCCTGACGGCTACCAAGCTGTGCCGACTCTTCGCACCCGCTATGTGCCAACGCGGCCGAGGCTATATACTCAATATGTCGTCCATGTCCGCATGGATGGCCATGCCCAGCATCGTATGCTATAATGCCTCTAAGAGCTACCTGCTCAATTTCTCCCGTGCCCTCTGGTACGAACTGCGTCCCAAGGGCGTACACGTACTGGCTGTCACGCCCGGCTCTACCGACACCGGACTGCTGCCGTTCGACGAGCGCTTCGGCCGACTGCTGCGCAGCCTGCGTATCACTATGCCGCCCGAGCGACTCGTCCGTACTGCCCTGCGTCACCTCTTCCGCTCCAGCCGCAAACGCTCGATGCCCGGTGCATGGAATCATCTGATCGTACCCATCATCAACCATCTGCCAGACTGGCTCGTCTTCGCCGCCATGCGCCGCATGCCCATGTTTGACTAACGACTAACGACTAACGACTAACGACCAATATGAAACGCCTTCTCTCCACTCTCCTCATCTGCCTCGCCTCCCTCACGCTGTGGGCGGCGCTGCCCGATGTCACGCTGCGTGACACCCGTGGCCATAACGTCAACGTAGCCTCTCTCGCCAAGAGCGGCAAACCCGTCATCATCTCCTTCTTCGCCACCTGGTGCAAACCCTGCATGCGCGAACTGGAGGCACTCAACGAACTCTATCCCGACTGGCAGGACCAGACCGGCGTCCAGATCTATATCGTCTCCATCGACCAGGCCCAGGATATTCAGAAAGTGCGCCCCCTCGTCGACGGCCGTGGCTGGGATTTCCATGTCCTGCTCGATCCTAACGGTACGCTCAAGCGCGCCATGAACGTCCAGAACGTACCCCATCTCTTTGTCCTGGATAGTCACGGTAACATCGTTTACAATCATACCGGCTATGCCGATGGCGATGAGAAACAACTGCGTAAATACCTCAAATAGTTGAAGTTCCGCGACCTACATATTGCCCTTTTGGTATCCCTTTCACTTTTCACCTTTCAACTTTCACTTGCAAGCGATACCGTCTTCGTCAGTGGTGCGGTGCGCCACGAGGGACTGCTGGAGCATAAGCCCTGGTACTATGGTAGCCAGTCCTATGTCGATCTGTCGGTCCATTATCTCAACGACTCCAATTCCCACCATTTCCATAGTCTGCAGGCCAACGTCCGGGGCGAACTGACCCGCTGGCCTATAGCGGGCTATGAGGCCGATTTCCCGGGCTACGGACTGAGTCATCTGAGTCTGGATGCTACCTTCGATTTTGGTGAACTGACCGTAGGCGACGTCTATGACCAGTTCGGTTCGGGACTGGTGCTCAATATCTACGAGGATCGTTCGCTCGGTATTGACGGTGCGCTGCGTGGTGCAAAGATCCACCTCACGCCCTACCGCGGTCTGACGCTTAAGATGCTCGGCGGTAAGCAGCGCCGCTACTGGGAGTGCTACCAGGACCGTGCCTTTGGCTGGAACTACAGCCGCGATGTCGCTCTCGGTGCCGACCTTCAGCTCGATATCGAGCAGTGGTCACCCCGTATGCAGGAGCTCGACATGTCGCTCTCTCTCGGCGGTAGCTATGTGTCTAAGTATCAGCAGGATGATACTATCCTCACCACCGTTGGCGGTCAGCCCTATCGCTACCATCTGCCCCTTTGGGTAGGTGCCGGCGCCGTGCGGGCCGAGTGGGGGATGCGCGGTTGGAACCTGATGGCCGAGTATGCCTACAAGGCCAACGACCCCTCCATCGATAATCATTTCTCCTACCGCCCCGGCGATGCCCTGATGGCCTCGCTCAGTTATTCCCAGAAAGGCCTCTCTTGGTTCGCCCAAGTCAAGCGCTCCGACAATATGGCGTTCCGTTCTGACCGTAGCCGTACCGGCGTGGCCGGCCGACTCAACCATATGCCTGTCTTTGCCCACCAGCATACCTATACCCTCGCGGCTGAATATCCCTACGCCACGCGGTATGCCGAGGGCGAGTGGGCTTTCCAGACCGAACTCTGCTACACCTTCCCGCGTCGTACCCGCATGGGCGGACGCTATGGTACCACCTTCCGCCTCTCGGCCTCCCATATTCGCGGACTGGCCTCCGAGGGCAGTTGGGCCGTCGATCCTACCGCCGCTGGCGAGTACTATACCGATGTCCACCTCATGCTCGAGAAGCGCCTCTCCGAGCGCTGGTGGCTCAACGCCATGCTGATGTACCAGGCTTCTAACCTGGATGTTATAGAAGGTGAAGGTGGCATGGTGCGTTGCGGTATAGGCGTACTCGATGCCCGCTTCCACGTCAACGATAATGTTGGTATGCGTGGCGAACTGCAGTACCTCTATACCCCGCAATTTGAGGGTCAGTGGATCTTTGCGCTCTACGAACTCGAACTCTATCAATGCCTCACGCTTAGCGGCGAGTGGCTCTACAACATAGGCCATGCGCCCGATGCTGTCAACGAGCATTTCTATACCGCCCAGGCTACCTATACCCACGGTGCCCATCGCCTCTCGCTCGGCTATACCAAGACGCGCGAAGGCATGCATTGCTCCGGCGGTATATGTCGCTACGTACCCCGCCAGCAAGGCCTCACACTCAACTATGACTTTAATTTCTAACGACCAGGCTCTGTCCCGTAACGAC
>DFGU01000122.1:0-1561 GCA_002371785.1 Bacteroidales bacterium UBA3742 | reverse complement strand
CTCTCCCTCGTCTTTCTCCTCGCAGCCTGCGAGGTGATCGACCCGTCAGACCGACTCCTGCCGGTGGATGCGGTGCCTCAGAGTAGTCGTCGGCATGTGCTGCTCGAGTTCACGGGCTTCCGTTGCGTCAACTGCCCGTCGGCCGAGGCTACCGCCCTGGAGCTGCAGTCGCTCTATGCCGACCGACTCATCGTTGTGGCGCTTCATCCGGCTTCTAATCCCTTCACCAAGGGACTCTACGACTATACCTGCCCCGCGGCCGACTCGGTCTATCGCTACGCGGGTGGCACGGCTTCTACGCCTTTTCCTACGGGTTGTATCAACCTAACGGCCGATGCCGAGGGCCGTTATTTCAGTGACCACGAGCTCTGGGGAGCGGCCCTTCTCCAGGCCATGCAGGACACCCTCTGCCCCTCATTGGCACTTACCGCCACGCTCGATACTCTTACGCGTCGGGTGGATGCCCGGATCACATATTCCGCCCGCGACGACATGCGCGTGGCGCTCTGGCTCATAGAGGATAGTGTCGTGGGTGCGCAGGCTATGCCCGACGCTACGGTCCGCATGGACTATCCCCATCGCCACGTGCTGCGTACTGCGGCTTTCGATACGCCCTTTGGTATCGCTGCAACTGGCGATGCTACCGCCACCTCTATTCTCTTGCCCGAGGGCTGCAATGCGGCGCATTGCTCCGTGGTGGCGCTGCTGCTGAATGCTACTAATTATCAGATACTCAATGCATATGAAACGAAATTATCTACTCCTGCTGCTCTCTGTGCTAAGCATTAATGCCCACGCACTCATTGTCAGCATCAACGGCCTGGGCGACATACCGGCCGAAGGACTGGACACTACGCTGACCACGGCCACCATTGACCTCCTCTCGGGCGAAACAGTCATGAAGCTCGAGGGATCGCTCCTCGCTACCGAGCCGCTTACGGTCACCATAACACGCTCTGTTGCCGGCCTCTCCGATGAGTTCTGCTGCGCCGGCCAGTGTACCTTCGGCAATGCCGAGACCCAGGAGACGCTCCAGTTCACCCCCGCCGGTGTGGCGCAGTGGTATATCCATTATATGCCGATGCCCGGCTCCGATGTGCAGCTCACCTATACCTTCTCCGCCGGAGGCGAGGAGCGTCAGCTGCGCGTACGCTATGCCTATCAGGCCGAAGGCATCGACACGGTGCGCCCCACCGACTGCGTCCGCAAAATATTGCGTGACGGCCATCTGTATATTGTTCAACCCAATAACACACTCCAAATCTTATGAAACCTTTTCGTTTCCTGATCATCGCCTTGGCGATGGGCGCGTTCTTTGCTTGTGAACCGCAGCCCGAACCCCAACCTGCCGAGCAGATTCCCGCTTCCTTCCCCCGCAAACACCTCATCGAGGAGTTTACCGGCCAGGGCTGCGGCTATTGTCCCTACGGTATGGATTGTATCCACGCCTTCCTGGAGAACGATACCAACTATATCGTGATCCTCCACCACTATGGCTACCAGGCCGACCATTTCTCCGTTCCGGGTAGCAAGACGATCACCTCGGCCCTTAAGGTCAACG
>DFGU01000007.1:9906-23211 GCA_002371785.1 Bacteroidales bacterium UBA3742 | reverse complement strand
GGTCCGGATGAGCAGGGTGTTGCCGGTGAGGGACGCCCGGAACTGATTCGGGTCGGTGGGATCGGGTGTGCTGCCGTCAGGTTTATCCATGGGTAGGTAGGGGAAAACCGACATCGTGAGGGGAATGGGGATGGTGTCGTTGGCCCAAGCGGGAACGATGAGGCTGAGGAACAATATGGAGAGGAGTAACTTACGCATGGAGGGGTTCGTGGGCGATAGAGAACAAAGTGGTTTGCAGGTCCTTGACGCTAACACCAAGGTGCTTGGCAATGAGGTATTTATCTTTTCCGATACCACTCTCGGCGCGATAAAGCACCTCGGCCATCTGAGCATAGGAGAGGCCGATAAGCACGAGGACGCAGATACGTATCTCGCGTTCGGAGAGTTCGCGGCGTTCAAGTTTCAGTACGATGCCACCGAGGCGCTCGTTGCAGATGGCGCTGAATTGCGGATAGTCGTTCCATTGCAGTTCTTCACGCAAGTTGGGACATTGTCGCAGGAGGCGACATTGATTTTCAAGCGTGTTGAGGCGGCGATAGCGGAGCCAGAAGAACAGGAGTGTCAGGGCAACCGCAAGCAGTATGGGAGCAGCAATCAGGACGGATAGGATTTCCGGACGCATAGGCGCGTTCTCAGGAAGCAGGGATGCCTCCGCCAGTTGGACAGCCTGCATCCATTCGGGGCTGTTGCGTTCGAGCGAGCGCTGGACATCGGTACGCGTTTCCGCGAGGGCTCGGATATCGTTGGCCTCGGCCTCGGCGTTGCAATGTGCGAGTACGTAGAGGGCATCGTCCAGATAGCGGGGATTGGTAGTTTGGGCACAAACCCGACGCGCATAGTGGACTGCTGAGTCGTTCTGCTCCAGGAAGGCGTAGGTTTGCGCCAAAAGGATGTCGAAATAGACGGAACGGGTCGGAGACTGACGGATATAGTAGATCACCGAATCATATTCAGCCGCATAGAGGCATGCCGCAGCACGCGATTCCAGCACTTTGTGCTGCACGGCGGTATCGGGGCAAATGGAGAGAGCCGAGTCGATGAGCAGGAAGGCTTCGGTTTTATGGGACTGGACGGCCTGCTCCCATGCCATATTGTTGAGGGCGTAGGCTTGTGCGAGCGTGTCGTGGGCAAGGGCAAATTGCAGGAGGGATTGCTCGTAAAGGGCATAGGCCAAATCGTGCCGCTCGGCTATTCGGCACATCGTTGCCATGTTGCTATAGGAGCGAGCCCGGAAGGAATATTCTTGGGAACGGACGCGCGTGGCGGCAATGAAAGCCTGCATCGCCTCGACGGGTTGGTTCTTCTCGCGCAATTCGCGTCCGCGGAGATACAACGACTCTGCCGTAGGAGAGGTACAAGCCACCCACCCTACGGCAAAAATCAGGAATACTATTTTAGACAATTTATGCAATTACAGTGTTAGTCTTCGAAAATTTTAGGATATTCAGGATTTAGTTTCAAATAGTCCACCAGGGTATTCTCACGTTTGAAAGTATAGGTAACGTGTACCTCCACAGTGGTTTGGGTATCGGAGATATACATATTGTCTATACAGGAAATGGTCATTTCCTTCGAGGTCAGCTTTTCCACCTTGTAGTTAGTAACCGTTTTGAGGTCTTCCATCCCAGGAATAATACTTCCGGTCGTTTCAATGATTTGCATGTCTTTGCCTTCGCCTTCCACGACATAATTCCGGGAGCAGTCACAAAGATAGAAGTCCCAAAAGCCCTCTCCATCCTGCTCCACATATTCCCACCAACTGATGTTCTTTTCTTGGAAGAGCCACACCCGTTCTTTGCTTTCATACGTACGCGTCATAGCGCTATCCTTTAGATGTGTACCAACATCGTCGGCAAAAACGGTTTTGTCACATTGCTCGGTCGTTAATTCCCACGCACCCTCAATAAGCGAAGCATCGCCGATAGTTTCTCTTTCGCACGAGCAGCACAAAGCTGCGATACAGAATGCAATAAAAATTTTGTTCTTCATATGCTTATTTCTTTTTGAGTTGGAAGTCTTGATAGATGGAGGCGGCACCTTGGTTCCAGGAATCATCTTTATCTACGCCGCTCTTGTCGTAGGTGAGTTTGACGCGCACGGAGTCGGGGGCATAGATATCGGCCGTGTCTGAAGCGACGATATAGATCGAATCAAGATAAGGGGATCCACCTAGCGTACCGGTAGCATACTCGCCATCCGCGTCGGTATAGATCTCTTGCAATTCCGCTCCGCTCTTCGTTTTTATACGTACGCGGATGTTTTCTATAGGTTTAGCATCCTCATCCGTCACCTTGCCGGTAGCTTCCAGGGTGCTGTACGGACTGCCGTACTTCACCAAGGGAGGTGCACCGTACTTCACACAACTGGCACATCCGAAACCAAACAGGGCTAAAATCAGGCCCATCAGGGCATTGAAGCGGGTTAGAAATTTTGCTTTCATAGCTGTACGATTTTAAAATTTCGGTGCAAAGGTACTGCTTTTTGGCGAGATATGCAAGAAAAGGGGTTGGGAAAATACTTGGGAAAATAAAAATGCAGAAAAATAAACACTCTGGCACGGAAATTGCATATATTTCTAACAGAAATAAAAAATTTAACACGCTATAAAATTTATGCAAACAACTGTTGACATTCGCGAACTGCAAGAGCGCATCGAGCGCGAGAGTTCGTTTGTAGATGCCCTGACGATGGGTATGAATCAAGTGATCGTGGGTCAGAAGCACTTGGTAGAGAGTCTGCTGATCGGTCTGCTGAGCGACGGACATATCCTGCTGGAGGGTGTACCGGGACTGGCAAAGACCTTGGCAGTAAAGACGCTGAGCGACCTGATCAAGGCCAATTTCAGTCGTATTCAGTTCACGCCGGACCTGCTACCGGCCGATGTGATTGGTACGCAGATCTACAGCCAGAAGGACGAGACATTCAAGATCAAGCGGGGTCCGATATTTGCCAATTTCGTGCTGGCCGACGAGATCAACCGTGCTCCGGCTAAGGTGCAATCCGCCCTGCTGGAGGCCATGCAGGAGCGTCAGATCACGATAGGCGACAAGACCTTTGCGCTGGACGATCCGTTCCTGGTACTGGCTACGCAAAACCCCATCGAGCAAGAGGGTACGTATCCGCTGCCTGAAGCGCAGACCGACCGTTTCATGCTCAAGGTCGTGATCGGCTATCCCAACAAGGACGAAGAGCAGCAGATAATTCGTCAGCAGATTCAGTCGGAGCAGAAACAGGTGCTCCCTATCCTATCCACCGAAGATATCAAGAAAGCGCGTAAGATCGTACAAGAGGTATATATCGATGAGAAGATCGAGAAATACATCGTGGATATCGTCTTTGCAACGCGTCAGCCCGAGCAGTACGGCCTGGAGAACCTGAAGCCGATGATTCAGTTCGGCGGTAGTCCGCGTGCAAGCATCAACCTGGCGCTGGCCGCCCGTGCGTACGCGTTCATTCATAGAAGAGGCTACGTGATTCCGGAGGATGTACGTGCGGTATGCTACGACGTGCTGCGTCATCGTATCGGTCTAACCTACGAGGCCGAGGCCAACAACGTGACAACCGAGGATGTGATCACGGAGGTGCTGAATGCGGTACAAGTACCGTAATAGACCGCTACGCTGAAAGAGTAAAGACCGCTGCGCTGAAAGAGTAAAGACCGCTGCGCTAAAAGAATAAAGACAAATGACTTCAGAAGAGTTACTAAAACGGGTACGGAAGATAGAGATCAAGACTCGCGGACTGAGTCGCAATATCTTCGCAGGTGAATACCACAGCCAGTTCAAGGGTCGTGGTATGGCCTTTGCGGAGGTAAGGGAATACCAGCCTGGCGACGACGTGCGTACGATAGACTGGAACGTGACGGCCAGGTTGAACAAGCCGTACGTCAAGGTCTTTGAGGAGGAACGCGAACTGACCGTGATGCTACTCATCGACGTGAGCGGTAGTCGCAATTTCGGTACACAGGTGCAGACCAAGCGCGACATGATGGCCGAAGTGGCAGCTACCCTTGCGTTCTCCACCATTGAGAACAACGACAAGGTGGGCGTGCTCTTCTTCTCCGACCGCGTAGAGAAATACATCCCGCCCAAGAAGGGTAAGCGCCACGTGCTGCATATCATCCACGAGTTGCTCAGTTTCGAACCGACGCATACGGGTACGGATATCAACGCCGCGCTGCACTATTTCCGCAACGCACAGAAACGCCGCACAACGGCCTTCCTGATTAGCGACCTGCAGGACGACCAGTTCGCCCAAGTGCCGGCACGTATCGGTAGTCTGCCGCTGACGCTCACGAGTCGTAAGCACGACATGAACGTCATCCAGATCTACGACCAACGCGATGCCGAGATGCCCAACGTGGGCCTGCTGAAGGTGAAAGATGCCGAGACCGGCGAGCGCCTGTGGATTGATACCGCGAGCGAGCGTGTACGGACGCAGTATGCGCGTGACTGGCAGGACCGTCAGGACCGGCTGGAGGCGCTGTTTACCCGATGCGGAGTACGCGAAGTAAGCATCCGAACGGATGAGGACTACGTCAAGGCGCTGATGAGACTGTTCAATGCACGTTAAGAAGGTCACTTCGTGACGTTAAAGAGTTAAAAGGGTTTTTATTTGATAAAAACATTAAATAGTTTAAGATGCTAAGTCTTTTATTAAGCATAGTGGTAAGTGCGTCGATCGATTCGACGGCGATCATGCTGGGCGACCAGACCGACATGCACATACAGGTGGTGTGCGATCCCACGGAGCAAGTCGAGATGCCCAAGTTCGGACAAGAACTGATCGAGGGTATCGAGGTGGTCCAAGCCGGTAAGGTGGATACCACCGAGACGCCGGACGGTCAGCGCCAACTGAGTCAGACCCTGACACTCACCTGTTTTAAGGACTCGCTGTATGCCATTCCGCCTGTAGCCGTCGTGAGCGGCAAGGACACTTTCCGATCCGAGGCGATGAGTCTCAACGTGGTGCAACCCTTTGAAATGGACACCACGATGGCTATCGCGGACATCAAGGACCGCGAAGATGTGCCTATCTGGTGGTGGGGCATTATTCGTTGGATTTTGCTCGGACTGCTCATCCTGACCGTCATAGGCGGCATCACGTATATCGTATGGAAGTACCTGCGCAAGAAAGAGGGCGAAGATGAGACGCCGCAAATACCGCTGCGTCCCGCCGAGGAAGTGGCGCTGGAGAAACTGCAGCAGATCGAGGCCGAGAAGATCTGGCAACAGGGCGAGATCAAGCTATACCAGACCGAACTGACCGACGTCATTCGTGAGTATATCGGAAGACGCTTTGGCGTGATGTCCACCGAGAAGACCAGCGACGAGACGCTCCGGGAGTTGCGCGCTCTGCTCATGGAAAACGGCAAATGGAAGATGGACAATTTCCATGAACTGTACGATGAACTGAAGTCCACGCTCACGTTGGCCGACCTGGTGAAATTCGCCAAGTGGACCACCACGCCGGACGAGAACGAACGGTCGCTACAGACGGCTTATCGCTTCGTCAAGGAGACGACGCCCAAAGAAACGGAAAATGAATCGGAAAAAACGGAGGGTAAGAAATGAGTTTTGCAAATCCGGGATATTTGTTTTTGCTCCTGCTATTGCTGCCTATAGCCGGCTGGTACTGGTATGAGCTCCACAAGGCGGACGCGAGTCTGCAGATAGCCGACGCCGGTAGCATCAAGCGTCAACCTAAGTCGCTGCGTCTCTACCTGCTGCACGTACCGTTTGCGTTGCGCGTAACGGTAGTGATCTTGCTGACCCTGGCGCTGGCCCGTCCGCAGTTGACCAATCGCTACAACAACGAAGATATCGAAGGTATCGACATCATGATGGCCGTCGATATTTCGGGTACGATGTTGGCCGAGGACCTCAGGCCCAACCGACTGGAGGCTGCCAAAAAAGTGGCGGGAGAGTTTATCAAGAATCGTCCGAACGACCAGATCGGACTGGTGGTGTTCGCGGGTGAGAGTTTCACGCAATGTCCGTTGACCACCGACCATACGGCGCTCATGAACCTCTTTGGCGGCGTACAGTACGGCATGATAGAGGACGGAACGGCTATCGGTCTGGGACTGGCGAATGCCGTCAACCGCATCAAGGAGTCGCCTACCAAATCGAAGGTCATCATCCTGCTCACCGACGGATCCAACAACCGCGGCGACATAGCGCCTAAGACGGCTGCTGACATCGCCAAGTCGTTCGGCATCCGCGTATATACCATAGGCGTCGGATCGCACGAGCAGGTACGCATCCCTATCCAGACACAGACGGGCATTCAGTACGTGACCATGGATCCGGAGTTTGACGAGACAACGCTCAAGGAGATCGCCCAGACCACCGGCGGTACGTATTTCCGCGCCACGGACAACGCGAGCCTGGAAGAGGTGTATCAGCAGATCGACAAGATGGAGAAGACCAAGCTGCACGTGAAGCAGTATGCCAAGCATACCGACCACTTCATGCCCTACCTCATCGCCGCCCTGATCCTTCTGTTGCTGGAGGTATTCCTCAGAAATCTGGTGCTGAAAACGGTGACGAACTAAAAATTTGAAGATTTGAAGATTTGAAAATTTGAAGATTTATGTTTCGATTTGCTAATATAGAATTATTGTGGCTGCTGCTCATGATCCCCGTGCTCGTCATGGGTTATACAATGATGGTCATCCACAAGCGCAAGCAGTTGGCCCGGCTTGGTGATCCGGAGCTGGTGAAGCAGTTGATGCCCAACGCCTCTAAGGTGCGTCCGCACGTGAAGTTCGCATTGCAACTGTTGGCTCTCACGATGCTCATCCTGGCGGCTGCCCGTCCGCAGTACGGCGTACGCGAGGAGACCGTAACGCGCGAGGGCGTAGAGGCCGTCATCACGCTGGATATCTCCAACTCGATGCTGGCCGAGGATGTCGGAGCTGGTCAGACGAGCCGTCTGGATGCCTCCAAGCAAATGTTGTCGCAACTGATGGACAAGATGGTGGACGACAAGGTCGGCCTGGTAGTATATGCCGGAGATGCCTTCGTTCAGCTACCTATCACGTGCGACTACGTCTCGGCTAAAATGTTTCTCAACAACATTAAGCCCGACCTCATCCAGACCCAGGGAACGGCCATCGGCAAGGCCCTACAGACCTCTATCTTTGCTTTTGGCGACAAGGAGTCGGCGGCCGGACGAGCCATCATCCTGCTCACCGATGGTGAGAACTTTGAGGACGACGCCGTAGAGATGGCCGAGAAAGCCAACAAGGCCGGCATCAAGGTGATCGTCGTAGGTATTGGTAGCGAGAGCGGTAGTCCTATTCCCGTGCCGGGCACCACCGAGTATATGAAGGACCGCGAAGGCGAGACCGTGGTAAGTAAGTTAAACGAAGATATGTGCCGCCAGATCGCACAGGCCGGTAATGGCATCTACGTCCATTACGACAGCAGCAACCTGGCGCTGAAAGCCATCAAAAAAGAACTGGACAAACTGGGCAAGGAGCAACTGGAGTCGCACGTGTTCCGTGAGTATAACGAGCAGTATGCCTCGTTCGTACTCATCGCGCTGCTGCTTCTGGTGATCGACTTCTTCATCTTCAACCGCAAGAACAAGTGGTTGAGCCGACTGAATATTTTTAAGGAGAGACGTGTATGAAACGACTGATTTATACCTTGCTGACGGTGCTGCTATTCAGTCCGTTGGCAGCCCAAGAAGAGAATGCAGATATCCGTCGTGGCAACCGCGCTTACGACCGTGAGGACTACGCCGAGGCCGAGGTCAACTACCGCCGTGCGCTGCAGAAGAATCCCAATTCGTTTGCCGCCACCTACAACCTGGGCAATGCCCTACTCCGCCAGGAGAAATTCGACGAGGCCGCCAAGCAGTATATTCGTGCCACGACCCAAGTCAACGCCAAGGAGGAAGGACAACGGCTCTCGAAAGCCTACCACAACTTGGGCAACAGCTTCTTCGTTCTGGAGCAGTACGACAAAGCTATCGAGGCCTATAAGCAGAGCCTCCGACTCAATCCCTCGGACAACGAGACGCGCTACAACCTGGTCAAGGCCATGCAGCAGCAGAAACAGCAGCAGCAACAGCCTCAACCCCAACCCCAGCAACAGCAGCAACAACAGGACCAGATGGATCAGCAGACGGCCGAACAACTGCTGCAAGCCCTGGAGCAGGACGAACAAGATGCGCAAGAGAAAGCGCAACGCAAACAAAACAAACGCAAAGAATTAGAAAAAAACTGGTAATATGAAACGCATTATTTGTATCATTTTCGCAGCCGCATGTATCGCTACGGGTGCGTGGGCAAAAACCAACATTGAAGTACGTACACCCCACCAAATCGTCTTTGGCAGGGCCTTCGACATCGCCTATATCGTGGACGGTAACGGCCAGGACATTAAGCTCAAGACCAACGACCAATTCGAGGTTATAGCCGGTCCCTACCGCTATGCCGAGGACTATACCGTGCGCGAGAAGGGTCGACTGGTGATCCGCACCCGTACGGCTTATTCGTATCGCATGGTGCCGCGCGTATCGGGCGACGTAAAGTTGCCGAAAGCGAAGATCACGCTCAGCAAGGGTAGCGCCACCAGCAAGGCCGAGAAGGTCAACGTGCTGGAGCCGCGTCAACCGAATCCGTTCGATTTCTGGGGTATGGATCCCTTCTTCGACCAACCCGCTCCCCCCGCTTGCGGTCAGCATCCCGGTCATCCGCACCATGGTAAGCATCACCACGGCGAGTGCCCGCACCACGAGGTGCGTATCGAGACCTTCACCCCGGAGCAGGTGGATACCACGGGCTGCGAACTGACCATCTGCGCACCCGACAGCGCTGTAGAGGGTGAGACGTTCTGCCTCAGCTACGCCATCGGTGCACAGGCCGATAGCATCCAGCTGAGCGACACCACCGACTTTGAGATTGTGGGCGGTCCCGGCTACGGAACGAGTTGGCAGAGCGTTTGGCAGAACGGCCAACAGCAAAACCGCTTTGAGCAACGCTATACTTATATTGTACGTGCGCGTAAGGCCGGTGAACTCCGCTTGCCGAAAGCCGAGGTCTGGATCGGCACCACGCGAAAGAGCTCCGAAGAGAAAACGATTTCTATCCAATCCAAGTAAACAATGAGAAAACAAGTAGCGATCATACTACTTCTTCTGACTACCACGTGCGCTACGTGGGCGGTGGATTTCCGGGCGGTCGGACCGAGTCAGGTACCGGCCAACCAGCCCTTCCAGATCCAATACATCATCGACGAGAAAGCCGATGATATCCAGCCGCCGAGCATGCCGGGATTCGAACTGCTGGCAGGTCCGTTCACCTCGACCTCCAGTTCGTTCTCCTTCATCAACGGCAAGCGCACCTCCACCTACCAGAAGACTTTTACCTACACCTACCTCGTCTCCAAGCCGGGTACCTACAACATAGGCGCGGCTACCATCACGTCCGGCGGACGCAAGTACCGCAGCAACGGACTGAAGATCACCGTCGTACGCGAAGAGGCGCAAACGCAACCTTCGTCCTCCTCGTCGCGCGAGGAACGCCAGGAACGCGCTTCACGTCGTGAAGAACGGGCGCCGGAAACAAACATCTTCATCCGTACCATCCTGAGCAAGAGCCACGTACGCGAACAAGAGCCGCTGACGCTCAGCTACAAGCTCTACTTCATCGGCGCGGATAATGTGCAGCTGGCCGGTGTCACCAAGATGCCGGACTTCACGGGTTTTTTGAAGCAAGAGAGCGACAACGAACCCCTGCAAGCCCATATCGAGACCTACAACGGGCGTCAGTACAACGTAGCCACCATCTACAAGGTGCTGCTCTACCCGCAGCATTCGGGCGACATACAGATCACACCGGCCACGTTTGAGGTAGTCTATACCATTCCGGGCGCAGGACAAGACCCCTTCGGACAACTATATGGCTATCAAGCGCATAAGACGCTCAAGGCTCCGGCGGTGACGGTCAACGTGGATGGTCTGCCCCAGGAGAACAAACCCAAGCAGTTCTCCGGCGGCGTAGGTCATTTCACCATGACGCCTACCCTCTCGGCTACCGAGCTGAGTGCCAACGAACCCGTCACCCTGCGTCTCGACATCACGGGCACGGGCAACATGAAGCTCATCAAGACCCCCGAGGTCAACTGGCCCGAAGGATTCGACGTCTATGACCCCAAGGTGAGCAACTCCTACCAGAACACCGACGACGGCTCCACCGGTACCAAGTCGATCGAGTATCTGGCTATCCCGCGCGAACCGGGCGACTATACCCTGCCTCCCGTCACGCTCAGCTACTACGACAGCGAGACCGGCGACTACCGTACGCTCTCTACCCCGTCCTACCAGCTGCATATCAAGCGGGCCCAGAAGACCCATGACGGAGGACAGGTGTCCGACTACTCACAGGAGGATATTAAGCAACTGGCTACCGACATACGCTACATCCACACGGCCGAACTGCCGGAGACCGAAGACGGTGCTGCACGCCCCTCAAGCGTTCGTACCGGTACGGCTGCCTGGTTGGCATGCTATCTGGTGCCGCTACTGATCGCTATCATCGTGCTGATCCTGCTGCGCAAGTATATCCGCGAGAATGCCGACCTGACACAGGTTCGCTACCGCCGCGCCAACAAGGTAGCGCGCAAGCGACTCAAATCGGCTAAGCAGCTCCTGGAAGCCGGACAAGCGGCGGCCTTCTACGAGGAGATCGAACGCGCCGCCGTCAGCTACCTGAGCGACCGTCTCACCATCCCCACGGCCGAACTGACCAAGGAGACCATCGGCGATCAGTTGCGTAGCCGGGGCGTGGCCGACGACCTGATCCAGGAGACCCAGGACGTACTGAGCGAGGCTGAGTTTGCACGCTATGCGCCCTCCGCACAGCAAGACATGCAGGCTATGTACAGCCGCACCGAGGCACTCATCAACCACTTAGAAGACCAGAAGATATGAAACGAATACTCTCACTAATCGCTATCCTGGCGTGCCTGATGCCGCTTCGGGCCCAAACGGCTTTCTCCGAGGCCAACGAGGCCTACGCCCAGGGCAACTACGTAGAGGCGGTCACCGGCTACGAACAGCTCATCGCCGACGCCCAAGCCCGTGAGGCGCTCACCGACGACTATGCCGAGGTATATTACAACCTGGGCAATGCCTATTACAAGCAAGGCGAACTGGGTCAGGCCATCCTGGCCTACGAGCGCGCCCTACGCCTCCAACCGCGTATGCGCGACGCCAAGCAAAACCTGGAGTTTGTATCCCAGCGTATCACCGACCGCATCGACGATACCCGCTCGTTCTTCCTACAGGACTGGCTCATCGCCCTGCGCAACGGATGGAAAGAGAGCACCTGGACCTGGCTCTCTATCCTGCTCTTCTCGCTCATGCTGGCCGGCCTGCTGCTCTTCCTGCTGGGCAAGGAAGCCGCCGTTCGCAAAGCCGCCTTCCATGTCGCCTGGATCAGCCTGCTACTATCTGTCTATACGGGTATCAACGCCGGTACGCTCCATAGCCGCGACACCAATCGTGAAGAGGCTATCATCATGCAGGGCGTGGTGAGCGCCAAGTCCTCGCCTGACCAGTCAGGCACCGAACTATTCCTGCTCCACGAGGGCACCAAGGTGCGCATCACCGACCAACTGGGCGACTGGTACCAGGTGCACGTAGCCCAATACGAAGGATGGGTAGAAGCCCGCACCGTAGAGCGTATCTGATTCGGAACTGACAAAACGGTCTGCCATTTTGGCAGATTGTTTTGTTTTGGCACGGATATTGAAACTCCCTATTAGGACTCCTAGGACACATAGGACGCCTAGTAAGAACAAGACAAATAACTAAAAATACATTATACTATGAGTAAGATTCAACCATTAGCAGACCGCGTGCTCCTCAAGCCGCAGGCTGCAGAAGAGAAGACCGTTGGCGGTATCATCATTCCTGACTCCGCCAAGGAGAAACCGCTGCGCGGCGAAGTGCTCGCCGTAGGCGAAGGAACGAAAGACGAGCAGATGGTGCTCAAGGCCGGTGACCAGGTGCTGTACGGCAAGTATGCAGGTACCGAACTGGAATTCGACGGCGAGAAATATTTGATTATGAGACAAAGCGATGTACTCGCAATTATTAAATAACACACATCATGGCAAAAAATATCACATACAATACCGAGGCGCGTGAGGCGCTGAAGCGTGGCGTGGACCAGTTGGCCGACGCAGTTAAGGTGACCCTGGGTCCGAAGGGTCGCAACGTCATTATCGACAAGAAATACGGAGCTCCGCATATTACCAAGGACGGTGTTACCGTAGCCAAAGAGGTAGAACTGGCTGACGCCCAGGAGAACCTGGGTGCACAGCTAGTCAAGGAGGTAGCCTCCAAGACCGGCGATCAGGCCGGTGATGGTACCACCACGGCTACCGTACTGGCACAAGCTATCGTAGGCGTAGGCCTCAAGAACGTTACCGCCGGAGCCAATCCGATGGACCTCAAGCGCGGTATCGACAAGGCTGTCTCGGCCGTAGTGGGCGAGATCAAGAAAAACGCTGTTGTCGTTGGCAACGACTTCGACAAAATCGAGCAGGTGGCTACTATCAGCGCCAACAACGACGCTGAGATCGGTCGCCTGATCGCTGACGCCATGCGCAAAGTATCGAAGGACGGCGTCATCACCATCGGCGAGGCCAAGGGTATGGACACCACCATCGACGTCGTTCAGGGTATGCAGTTCGACCGCGGCTATATCAGCCCCTACTTCGTGACCAACACCGAGACCATGGAGGTGGAGATGGAGAAACCGTATATCCTGATCCACGACAAGAAGATCTCCAACCTCAAGGAACTGCTGCCCGTACTGGAGCCGGCCGTACAGAGTGGTCGTCCGTTGCTCATCATCGCTGAGGACGTAGATAGCGAAGCACTCACGACGCTCGTTGTCAACCGTCTGCGTGCGCAACTCAAGATCTGTGCCGTCAAGGCGCCGGGCTTCGGCGACCGCCGCAAAGAGATGTTGGAAGATATAGCCATCCTGACCGGTGGTACCGTGATCTCCGAGGAGAAAGGTATCCGTCTGGAGCAAGCTACGATCGAGATGCTCGGTACGGCCGAGTCGATCACCGTCAGCAAGGAGAATACCACCATCGTCAACGGTGCCGGCAACAAGGAGGCTATCGCTTCGCGTATCGCCCAGATCAAGGCACAGATCCAGGCTACCAAGTCGAGCTACGACAAGGAGAAACTCCAGGAGCGTCTGGCTAAGTTGGCAGGTGGCGTAGCACAACTCAACGTAGGTGCTGCCTCCGAGGTGGAGATGAAGGAGAAGAA
>DFGU01000007.1:0-9849 GCA_002371785.1 Bacteroidales bacterium UBA3742 | reverse complement strand
AGAAAGACCGCGTAGATGATGCCCTCTCGGCAACGCGTGCGGCAATAGAGGAAGGTATCGTACCCGGTGGCGGCGTGATGTATATCCGCGCCCAGAAAGCTCTGGAGAGCCTCAAGGGCGACAACGAGGACGAGCAGACCGGTATCGAGATCATCCGTCGTGCTATCGAGGAACCGCTGCGCCAGATCGTGGCTAACGCCGGTAAGGAAGGTGCTGTAGTAGTGGATAAGGTACGTGCCGGTAAGGACGACTTCGGTTATAATGCCCGCACCGACGAGTATCAACCGCTGCTGGCTGCAGGTGTCGTAGATCCGGCTAAAGTCACCCGCGTAGCGCTGGAGAATGCCGCTTCTATCGCAGGCATGTTCCTCACCACTGAGTGCGTCATCGTTGATAAGCCCGAGGAGCATCCTGCTCCCGCAATGCCAAATCCCGGCATGGGCGGCATGATGTAAGTCGGCTAACGCGCCGCTATCAGTCGCGATAGCAATTCATATACCGCACGCTGGTCGTCGTTCAGAAGCGACACATGGTGCGCCATCACGGCCCGGTCATCTCTTTTGGCCGGGCCTGTTTGTGCCTCGCGGGGCGTGAGGGTGTGCACCTTCTCGGCCGTCTGGTCGATGAGCGGGAGTAGCACCTGGAAGGGTATCTGCGTATCCCCGAGTAGGTCAGCCGCCATGCCGTACATCAGGTTCGTAAAATTGTTGGCAAACACACCCGCTACGTGCAGCCGCTCGCGGTCGTGCTGCGTGCACTCAAACACGCGACTCGTCAGGGTCTGCGCAAGCGTATAGATAGCCGCTACGTCGTCTATCTGGCGTCCCTCCACAAAGACGGGTATCCGGCTCCAGTCCTCGATCAGGCTCGCCTTCGAGAACGACTGAAAGAAATACAGCACACCCGCATGCGGTTTGTCCTCGCCAAATACGTCCATCGGCACCGTACCCGAGGTATGCAGGTGTAGCGCACGGGGCGCATCTACCTTCGCCGCCACCTCACGCAAGGCGTGATCGGCTACGGCGTAGATATAACAATCTGCCTCAGGCAAATCGCCAAGGCTGCGCGACGAATGCATCGCTACGCGAATATGCTTCTTTGCAAAACCATCCACCAGATTCGTGGCTACATTGCCCGTTCCGATAATACAGATTTTCATAATCTATCTAAAATTTGCGACAAAGTTACAGTTTTTTTTGCACATATACAAATTTTTTTGTAATTTTGCAGCCGCTTTGAAATTAGGGCTCCCGAAAAAATCGTACATAGTTAAGAAAATGTACGTTTTTTGGGGAAGAGGAGCAACCGCGGCGACCCTTTGTCGTGCCAACGACAAACCTTGTCGCAAGCGAGTTGCGACGAAGAGTGCTATTGTTTTTCCACTCTCAATGAACAATAAAAACTGAAAACTATCTATGCGAACTAACGACGAACTGCAGGGCGTGACCCTGCTGGGAAACCAGCATGTTAAGTACTCGGACCAGTATAACCCCGAGGTGCTGGAGACCTTCCCCAACAAACATCCTGAGAACGAGTACCTCGTGACATTCAACTGTCCGGAGTTTACCACCCTTTGCCCCAAGACCGGTCAACCCGATTTCGGGCACCTCTACATCAGTTATATCCCGCGCGAGCGGATGGTGGAGAGCAAGTCGCTCAAGCTCTACCTCTTCTCTTTCCGCAACCACGGCGATTTCCATGAGGACTGCGTCAATATCATCATGAAGGACCTTGTGCGCCTGATGGATCCCAAGTACTTGGAGGTGACGGGCTGGTTCATGCCCCGAGGCGGCATCAGCATCTATCCCTTTGCCAACTACGCCGATGAGGATCACCAAGCCCTCAAACAGCAGCGCCTCCTTGACCAAATGACCAAAAATCTGGAAATGGGCAAATAGGAAAATGCGAAAAATAAGAAAATGAGAAAATGAGAAAATAAGAAAATGAAGGATTCCCTCATCGTATATTCCGGCGGCCTCGACTCTACCACCCTGCTCTACGAGTACCGGGATTGTATCGCCCTGGCTGTCTCATTCCACTACGGCAGCAACCACAACGACCGCGAGATCCATTTTGCTAAGCTACATTGCGAGCGCCTCGGCATCCCGCATATGGTGGTGCGCCTACCGTTTATCAAGGATTTCTTCCATTCCTCGCTGCTCGAGGGCGCGGACGCTATTCCCGAGGGCAACTACGACGATGATAATATGCGTTCTACCGTCGTTCCCTTCCGTAATGGTATCATGCTGTCGATCGCAGCCGGTATGGCCGAGAACAACAAGCTCCAGTATATCATGCTGGCGAACCATGCGGGCGACCATACCATCTATCCCGACTGCCGTCCCGAGTTTGTCGAGGCCATGGATCGCGCAGTGCAGGCCGGCACCTGGAACGGCGTTCGGCTGCTCACGCCCTATACGCATATCACCAAGACCGACATCGTACGTCGTGGCCTCCGCTTGGGCATCAACTACGACGAGACCTGGAGCTGCTACCGCGGTGGCGAGAAGCCCTGCGGCGTATGCGGTACCTGCCGCGAACGCGATGAAGCGCTCCGCGAAGCCACCCGTAACCCATAACCCATAACCCGTAACCCATATGTATTACGTTCAAAAAACTATAGAGATCTCCGCCGCTCACAACTTGATGCTGAGCTACGAGAGCAAATGTGAGAACCTGCACGGCCACAACTGGATCATCGTGGTCTATTGTAAGTCCGCCACCCTCAACCAAGACGGTATGGTCACCGACTTCACGCACATCAAGCGTGTCGTCAAGGACACCTTTGACCACAAGTATATCAACGACGTGTTGGACGTCAATCCCTCGGCCGAGAATATTGCCCGCTGGATCTGCGACCACGTCGAGAACTGCTACAAGGTCTCCGTCCAAGAGAGCGAAGGCAACGTAGCCATCTACGAAAAAGAATAACCGTTTAACGTTTTGATGCAATCAAAACCATTTTAACGCTTTAACGTTTTTCGATAGAAAAACCATCTTAACATGTATAAAATAAACGAAGTTTTTTATACATTACAGGGCGAAGGCGCCCACTCCGGCATTCCTGCCGTCTTTGTGCGCTTCTCCGGCTGCAACCTGCGTTGCCCCTGGTGCGATACCGAGTTCGCGGAGTTCACCGAGATGTCGGCCGACGAGATCGTCCGTGAGGCTCTCTCGATTTACGACATCCCCAACGAGCGCCGCAAGATGGTGGTGCTCACGGGTGGCGAACCCTCGCTGCAAGTGGATACACCCCTCATCGATGCCCTCCATGCTGCCGGCTTCTATATCTGCATTGAGACCAACGGCACCCGTCCCCTACCCGATGGCATCGACTGGATCACCTGCTCGCCAAAAATGGTCTATCAGTCCGAAGGACGGTCTATCAGTGAAACGGTCTATCAGCGAAGCGGTCTATCAGCGAAGCGGTCTTCGCTCGCTTTAAAGCGAGTGAATGAAGTAAAAGTGGTTTTCACGGGAACATATGATCCAGAGATCTGGCGCAGCCAGCTGGAGGCCGAGCATTGGCTCCTCCAGCCCTTACGTTATACGGGCGAATGGCTGCTCAACAACTGCGACGCCTTCGAGGACGACCGCAACGACAACCTCGACGACACAGTCCGTTACATCCTCTCCCACCCCTTCTGGCGCCTCTCCGTCCAGTTGCATAAAATAGTCGGCCTCCGTTGATGGAAGCCGACTATTTTATAACGTTTAGCAGAAACTTTCCGATTAGAACAATTCTTACTGCTGCTTTCTAAAGGCAGCAGGGCTCATTCCTTCGTGGCGCTTGAAGAATGTGCCGAAATGGCTTTGGTTCTGGAAGCCGAGTTGGTCGGCTATTTGCTGTATGGGCATAGGCGTGGAGACAAGAAGTGCTTTGGCGCGTTGCATGAGTGCGCGTTCGATAAACGAACTGGCAGGAATGCCGAGTGTCTCTTTGATGGTGTTGGCTACGTAGCGTGTGGAGAGGCAAAGCTGGTCGGCGTACCAATCGAGTGAGTGCTGCTGTTCGCAATGGGCATCCACGAGGTGCATGAAACGGCCTGTGATCTCTTCGTTGCGGGACATGGATGGCGTGTGCATTTGGGTGTTGGCAATGTCCCCTGCCAGAAATTGGAAAAGCGAATAAACGAGAAACATGGTGGCTGCGCGGTTTTGCGAGGCAACCACTTCGCGAAGCAAATCAAAATAATGGATAACACCTTGCACCTTCTCCGCGCTCATGTGCCAAACGGGATGGATATAGATATGTGAAATGAGTGACAAAGGGAATTGGAGATTCATCTCCGCCATAAATTTCCGGGAGATGCAGATTACATAGAGTTCCATCTGCTGGCTGGTTGGTTCCATGCGCCGCATAAAGAACTCAGGGATAATCAGATAGCCATCGTTCGCCTGTATATCGTACGTGCGGTTGTTGATATAGGCTTTAAAACTTCCACTGGTAAGAAATTGCAAGGTGTAGCACGGCGAAAAATACTCTTCGGGGAGCATTTTCCGGAACAAATCCGTTGTGCTACCATTGAATTTCATGACACAGATGTCGTCCACGGAAGTCTCTCCGGGGATAAAACTCATCCACTTAAAGATTGAGTAATCGACCAATATTTGGTTCTCGTTTTCTTGTTTTTCCGCCATAACTGTACGACTTGAATATACGAATTAAAACAATTTGTGTGCAAAGGTACAACAATTTTTTGACATGTGCAAGCGGATTAGTAGAATTAGAACAATCTTCGCACGGATTAGAAAAATGATAATTGGCTATAAAGCAGTACTTTTGCAGCCGATTTTGAAAAACGACTCACGAAACAAGAAAAATTATGAAGATTTTATTTGTCATAGACAGTTTCTATACGACGAATAACGGGACAAGTATTTCCGCGCAGCGTTTTGCCGGAGAACTGCGGAAACGAGGGCATGAAGTATGTGCACTTTGTTGGGATACGCCGGAGTACAAAGAGAACAATCTGACAGACGGAGATTTTACTACGCCGAAATTCTATATCCCCGTGTTCCAGCCGCTATGCGATAAGCATGACTTCAGTTTTGCCTATAACAATAAGAATATAGTCCATGACGCGTGCGACTGGGCGGACATAGTACATATCTATGTGCCGTTCGGGATAGCGATGGAGGCGGTAAACTACTGCAACGAAACCGGCAAACCGGTGACGGCGGCTTTTCATGTACAACCGGAGAATATGACCTCGTCGGTGAATATGGGCAAAGTGGAATGGTTTAATGAGCTGTTCTACAAGACCTTCCGCCAAGGCGTTTATAATCGCGTCCGGCACGTGCATGTACCCTCCAAATTCATGGGCGACATGATAGCCGAGCGCGGCTACACCGCCAAAATCCATGTGATCAGCAACGGAATCCAGAACGAGTTTCTGGAGGCAGGAAAGGAGTTTATCGACCATGGGCGTCCCGCAAAGAGTGCAGAGTTGGAAGGAAAAATAGTGATTACGATGGTTGGGCGTCTGTCCGGCGAGAAGCGTCAAGACGTGCTCATCAATGCCGTGCCGTATAGCAAGTATGCAGACCGAATTCAGTTGGTTTTTGCAGGTAAGGGGCCTAAATATGACGAATATGTTGCGCTGGGCGAGAAACTGGCTAACAAACCGATGTTCCTGTATCTAAGCAAAGAAGAGTTGATTCACCACCTCGGAATGACCGATTTGTATGTGCATGCCAGTGATATGGAGAGTGAGGCCATCTCTTGCATCGAGGCGTTTGCAACGGGCTTGGTGCCGGTAATAGCGAATAGTGAGGTGAGTGCCACGCCGCAGTTCGCGCTGGATGGACGGAGTCTGTTTATACCCGGGAATCCCAAAGATCTCGCACGTGCGATAGACTACTGGCTAGACCACCCCAACGAGCGTAAATACATAGGCGAGTTGTACTACCAATCCGCCAAACGCTACACCTTGGAGAACTCGGTGACGCAGTTTGAAGAGATGTTGAATGAGGAAATAGCAGATTGCGCAAAAGAGAAGGAAAAGAAAAATGAACAAGTGGCTGCAAATCATAGTATTCGTTTGCCTTTCTTTTTGTGGTAGTATGGCTTACGCCTTGGAGCCGAAAACACCCAATTGGTCAGAGCGTTTTGTCATGCGCCCTGTCCGTTTGGACAAAGGCTTGTTTGGAGGACCTGTAGGGAAAGGCAGAATGTATTTCGACATCGTTCTGCCGGCTATTACTCCTAATCTGCTGATAGACGTGGGAATGAGTATGTCGCGTGTACATGGTGTCGTCGGAATGGCACCCAGATGGTTTGCCATGTTCAGCCCCACAGCTTGCCCATACAACGAACTCCATGCCGCCCCGAAAAGCAATTCGAGCATCATGCTCACATGGAGAATTTATTTTTAGAATTAGAAATTACGAATTATGAAAACGAATAAAACATTAGCGGTTATACTCACCGCATTCCTTATACTAACACTCCTATTTGTTGCACTTAGGGTGTCGGCACAAGAACGCATAGAAATGTTGCCCTTCGGAAACTTCGACAACTGGGCAGAACGTCAGATCAAGGAGTCACGACTCATCGGCGGCCAAACCCGCACCCTCTATAAGATAGGTGGCCCGTGGGGAAGCAGCAACGCCCACGCTAAAGCCTTCGGTATTGACAAAGTATCCGTATCGGTGCGTCCTGAGAAACGCGGTAACGGCTACTGCTGCCGCATGGAGAGTACGCTAGAGGTGGTCACCGCCATCGGTATCGACCTCAAGGCCTTGGCTACCGGTTCGATCTACACGGGCAAGATGATGGACGTGGTAGGTATGAAGCAGAGTTCGGATCCTAATTCGGCGATCGACATGGGTATCCCCTTCACAAAGCGACCGAGTGCATTGATACTCGATTACAAAGCGCTCATTCAGAACAAAACTGCCGTCTTTGCGAATGCCGGCACGAAGGTGAAAGAGGTAGGCGGACACGACGAAGGACACATCACTATCATCCTGCAACACCGCTGGGAAGAGAACGGACACGTATATGCTTATCGTGTCGGCACGGCCGTAAAACGGCTCAATCAATCGACCGGCAACTGGGTCAACAATTTCCGCCTGCCGATACAATACGGCAAGCCCGCCAAGGTCAAACCATACGAAGCGCTCGCCAACGACCGCCACAAGACGCACAACAGCCAAGGCAAGATGGTTTGCATCGAGGAAGTGGATTGGAGAGCAGATATGAAGCCCACCCATATGATCATCCAGATTTCGGCAGGCAGCATGAAGCCCTTCACCGGCTGTCCGGGCAATGTGGTATGGTGCGACAATATTCGCCTGGCATATGCTGACTAAACCAACATATTGGATTTTTCTCCTGGCATTTGTAGTGGGGCTATTTGCTCCACTACAGGCGCAGGTAACGGTCAACGAGGATGGTAGTCTCCGAATATGCTACGCGGGTGATGCCAAACGCGTGAGTGTGCTGAGCGACTTCCACTATACCGACGAGGACAGCAGCCGTTATACGGATCGTACGCGTAGCATCCGACTTCGCCGCGACAGCGACGGCTGCTTCCGCACCACGACACGGCCTATTCATCCGGAGATGTACACCTACTGCTTTCGCATCGACGGCAAACGCCTACCCGACCCGCTCTGTAGCGACACGGCTTGGCAGATGATGCACCGCTGGAATATCGTCGCTATCGGTGGCACAGAACAAGCCGACCTGTATCTGCAGCCCGCACAACAAGGCACATTCATACGCACGAGTTGGTATAGTAGCGCAGAAGGGATCAATCGGCGGGTAAACATCTACCTGCCTGCGGGATATCAGCCAGGTCAGACCTGCGTCAGCTATCAGCCGTCCGTTTTTCCCGTGATGTATCTTATACATGGCATTAACGGCTACGAGGGATCATGGGGCGAGCGCGGACGCGCGATACAGATACTGGAGAATATGATTGCAAGCGGGAAGTGTCAGCCAATGATACTCGTCATGCCCGATGTCAATTACGGCGTACACGAAGATCGTCCAAGCCACCATACGCTTTGGAACAATGTGATCAACTATCCACGTCTCTGCCACAATCACGATATCGAGCATTCGCTTGCGGAACTGATCAGCATGATTGATACCACCTATCGCGTCTCTTCAGAACGGTATATCGTCGGCTTCTCCGACGGGGCACGCATGGCGGCCAATTTGGCTAATATGCGGCCGGGCTATTTCAGGGTGGTAGGATTGTTTTCGCCCGTGGTGCATCGGGATCAAATGCCGCAAGACAGCACCGTCTATGCGATCTATGTCGGCCGTTCCGACATGTTCTACAGGAATGCCAAGCGTTTCCACCGCCGCATGGAGAAAGCCGGCATCCCGCACCGTTATATAGAGACTATCGGCGGTCACACCTGGCGCAACTGGCGAATATATCTATCTGATTTTCTGAACAACTTCACAAAATAGTCGGCCTCCGTTGATGGAAGCCGACTATTTTACATGTATAACGTATCGAAAAAAACCTTCTTAACTTACGAACGTGTCGAAGACACTTTAGTACTGCGCAGCGTCGTATACCTGGTCGGCGATTTCCGACGAGGCGAGGCGCTCGATGAGGCAGAACGCGAAGTCGGACGAGAGGCCCGGTCCCTTGGCGGTGATGACGTTCTTCGACTCCACTACCAGGCCACCTACATAGCTCTCGCCCAGGTATTTCTCAAAGCCCGGATAGCACGTAGCCTGCTTGCCTTCCAGTATGCCCAGTTGGCCCAGTACGGACGGGGCGTAACAGATAGCGGCTATCAGTTTGTCGGCCTCGTTGTGCGCTACCAGAAGTTCGCACAAGTTGGCATGCTCGATCAGGTTGGTCTGTCCGCCCGGAAGAATGAGCATCTCTGCGTCCGAGAAATCGATGTCGTCCATCAGTCCGTCAGCCTCCACGGCTACATTATGTGCTCCCAACACCAGCGGTTTGCCGGTGAGCGAGACAGTAGTTAACGCAATGTTGGCACGACGCAGCAGGTCGATCGTTGTGATGGCTTCAATCTCTTCGAAGCCGTTGTCTAGAAACAAATAATTCATACAGTTCACTATTCGGGAATAATATATGTTATCTGACCTTGTTGGTCATTCTTCTGGTCACTCTCTGTGAAGCGCGCTTCCATCGCCTTCTTCTTCATAGCCTCCAGGGTCGCGTTGTCGCTCACGGTGGTACCCTTGCCTATGCTGGCATTCGTCACTTTACCCTGCGGGTTGACGTATATCACCACGACCACCTTGCCCGGCTGGTACCGTCCCTTCTCCGGTTGAGGTAGCGAGCCTATGATGTCGCGGCCCGACAAGCTCCAGCTGCCGTTACCGCTCTTGCCGCTTCCTTTACCCTTGGCGGGGTTGTTGCCCGTACCGGTGTTGCCCGATGAGCCTGCGCCGCCGGGTCCACCCGCACCGCCATTACCCTTGCCAAACAGGTTGCCCATCTTCTGGGCCTTGGCTTCGGCTTCTGCACGGGCCTTAGCCTCGGCTTCTGCCTTCGCTTTAGCGGCTGCCTCTGCCTTGGCACGCGCCTCTGCGGCAGCTTTGGCCGCCTGGTCCTCTTCCTGAGTGGGCTCTTGCTTCACGGGCGACTCCGTCTGCTGGGTCATAGGGGGTTTGGTAGCCTCCTGCGGCACTACAGGACGGGGTGTCTCGGCCGTCTTGGTGGGCGGAGCGGCTGGTGTCTCCGATGGCTGGGGTTCGCCCTCAGCGGCCGTCGATCCGGCTGCGCCTTCCTCCGCCTGGTACGGCAGCGGCATAGGCTCCGCATCCTCTTCGGCAAAGGCGATCTCTACGCCCTCCTCCACTTGCTCCAACTCTTTCTGCACGTTGATCACAAAGAACCATAGGAA
>DFGU01000024.1 GCA_002371785.1 Bacteroidales bacterium UBA3742 | reverse complement strand
TGCCGGAGATACGGCAACGCACCAATCGCAGATTCCGCGAATACCATCCCAGGTACTCACCCTTTATCTCCGAGTCATACACGGTGCAGTTCTCGCTCTCCCAAAAGGCATCTTTAGTATCGAATACCGCATTGTGAATTTCGATGTTTTTCGCGTACTGGAACATGTACTTTCCCATCAGCCATGCTTGGCTAATCTTAACATCTTCGGCATGCATAAATGCATACAGTCCGTTCTCTATTTTGAGATCCGCAATTTGCCCGTTCCGGCAGCACCAGAAAGTCTCGATTCCATCGGAAATATTTACGTTTTCCAGCGTCAGTCCATCTACCTCCCGAAAGGCTTTCGGCGCATCAATCCGGCAGTCGTATAGCCGCAGGTTGCGGTCGTACCACAGCGGCGCTCTATCCGACGCTGCAAAATGGCAATTCCGGCACGTCACATCCTCACATTCCCAGATGACATACATACCCTCAAACTCGCAGTCCACAGCCTCTATTCGTCGCGACTCTTTCAGTCCCGACTCGCCTTCGCCGATTCGCACCCGCTCCAGCCGCAAATCCCGACTCTCATACAGCGGCCGCTCACCGTCAAAATATTTATCCTGTATCGTTTTCATATTTCAAAAATTACCCCAAAAACCTTGTTAATCGCATCATTTCGTGGCCAGAAATGCCGCACTTAAGAGCTACTTGGCAAGCATTCTTCATAGCTACACACACCTCATCAATAATCTGTTGCGCTCGATTGACACACAACATATAATCTCCTGCTGCAGCAAGCAGCACCTCTAGCGAAGACTCGTTACTATCTCGCGATATAAGCAGACTCTGCGTGCTAAAATCCGTAGGGTTGAGGTCATAAGCCGGCGACCACCCCCACCCCCGTTCGGTTAGCAGGAATCCGTGGTTACGGAAATGGTCATCATGATTGCGGATAGCGATAGAGAACGCCACGCGCCGATATAGTTGCTCCAACGCTTCCTGCGGATCCTCAAAACCTGCGTTCCCCACAATCACATCTACTATATCCAGATAGCCGTTTCCGGTCGAGGCATCAGCCCCATCTTGCAAACCACAGAGTGTCATAGCCGAAGCAAAATGAATGCGCTGCTCACCATCTCGATCAAAGCGCTTGGATAGCAAGGTGTGGTATTTCTGCCCAGGCAACGACAGCAAGTGCATTTCCGGCACAGCGATACCCACCTTCACTGCCATCTGATGCGCCCAGAACTCCCAAAGCGCCACATCGTAATCGTCGTTCACAGACGGAATCTTAGCTATCCATAGCGAACCATTCGTATCGCGCACATTGGCTTTCGGACGTGCACCGCCCAAGGATGATCCCTGACGGTAAAGATTGAGCAACCATTCCTCGCGGACAGCGCCACCCAGTTCTTCCTGTCGCTCATACTCCTGCGCCATATCTACGAATTCGCGCAGATGCGTCAGAGGCGGCATAGACGTATTGGTATATTCGGTGCCTAATTGTTTGTCTCCGTCTCGCAATCGCAAAGCTCCCATACGAGTGGTATCGTCAATCTGGGTCAGATAATCGATATCGGTCAGGTGCTTTGCCGGTCGTCCCTCTTGTGCTGCCAACAGCCGTTCCCGTTTATCGATCAATCGTCGTCCCCATCGATCCGGCATAGCGTCTTGCAGAAAACCGAACAAACGTCCCGAACTATACTGCGGACCTCCGGCGTTCTGCAAGTCCCCGCTCAACGTGGTAAGTCTATGCTGTTGCAACCATCGAGCGTCATACTCCCATTGATACGCCGCATTGCCGCGTATCGTATCATACCCCAACGTTCCGACGGACTCTGCCTGTGGGAAAAACTTGGTCTCTATGTTCACCTGGATGTGTTTCATCTCTTCGATGCTCTTTGGCGATTTTTCAGATCCAGGTCTTGCAAGGTGCGGCCCATCTCATCATCTTTGGCGATATAGAGGATGCTTTCGTCTAGGCCTAATGCAAATAGGATACGCAGATAGATGCCGATGGCTACCGTAGGTGTACCGCGTTCCACGCGCATAACGGTCAATTCGCTGCAGCTCGCCCGTTCGGCAATCTGCGCGATACTCAGGTCCCGACGCAAACGCGCCAGACGTATCTGCTCTCCTACAATCCGTAGGTTCTGCTCCGCTCTACGCGGCAATTTATAGGCCATTGTGCTCTTCGACATAAGCATAATCTATCTTATAATATAGCAGTATTGTAAATCTACTATATTTTATGATATTTTAAAATCGGGTGCAAAGGTACAACATTTTTTCGATATATGCAAGTTTTTTAGTCAAAAGTCGAAAGAAAAATGTCGAAAGCACACAAAAAATCGCACATACGGGGGAACGTACATGCGATTTTTGTAGGCATTCAGCCATCAGCCGTCAGCATTCAGCCAATTTAGCTGCGCATCTCTTCCCGCATGCAGCGATATATCTCGGAGAACATCCAGCCATAGAAATGCTTGTGCTGCTTGCTGTCGGCAGGAAAACCTGCGCGATACTCCGCGTACTTCTCTTGCCAAATCTTCGCTTGGGCGATGTCTTCTTCACCGAACTCCTCCGGATGATAGCATATGCGCTCAATGTCATGCGCCATGCGCTGCGCTGCCTTGATCATCTCGCGGTTTCGGGTCGCGCCATCGGACCACGGACCTTCGTGAAAATGATACGTGTACATCAGATGTATCTTACTGCCATCCTTATCATGCCATTTCTCACCCCAGTCATGCCATTTGCATACCAACCGTGCTCGATTCTTCTGCCCCTCTTTGGGGCTATCCAGTGCGCCTCGCACCGTATCTATCAAATCTATAAATGTTACTCTTGCCATAATTTTTTCTTTTTGGTATCCGCCTATGCATGGCGGATTGGTTAATATTATTTTGTTAATTGTCCCTCATCAGGGGCCAGTCCGGACTAAGTCCGGGTTAAGTCCGGGTAATCCTAGACTTTAGTCCTAATGTCACCCTAATCACACCCTAACCACAGCCCTTTTTCAGTACGTCCCCTTGACGACGAGTCAGCGTCGTCGTTATTTTTGTCGTGACAATATGGCAATTTGACAATTTCGCACATATTCGCCTGATCTATTGGCGCTTGCATATTGTCATCAAATTGCCATATTGTCAAATTGTCATCCTGTTTTTTTATAAAGCCCATGCTTTACCTTTATAATTAGCCCTTCTTGTTGCCATTCTTCATTCCAACGCATGGAGGTAGCACGTGAAACACCCTGCAATCGGGCCTCCGCCTCCAATTGTTTACTTGCATACCGCCTCATAATCGTGGTCGCTACAATAAATAGTATCGACCAAGCTTGGGCGATTATCACCTTTGTCTGT